>JBBSNJ010000962.1:0-1004 GCA_038232775.1 Thermomicrobiales bacterium | reverse complement strand
GCCCGGGTCCTGGACTCGCTTCTTCGGCGTCGCGCTGGCCGCCCCCCTCCCGACCCACCCCGTCAAGGGGCTACTCCTCGCCTACGCCAACGCGCCCCTGCGGCCGCGCCACCTGCTCGCCGGCCACGGTGGCTACGTCCGACCGCGGCTCGACGGGACGACGGTGGTGGCCGCCACCCAGGAGGAGGGCGCTGGCTTCGACCGACGCGTCACCGGCCACGGCACCGCCTGGCTCCTCGACCTGACCCGGACGCTTTGCCCGTCGCTGCTCGAGGGGGAGCTGGTCGAGAGTTGGACGGGTCTACGGCCTGGCTCGGAGACGGGCGACCCCCTGATCGGCCCGGTGCCGGGCTTCGCCGGGCTCTGGGTGGCGACGGGCCACTTCCGGACCGGCGCCAAGGAGGCGCCGGCCACCGGCGCGCTGGTCGCGGCCTCGCTCGCTGACGGGAAGATCGATCCGATCCTGGCGCCCTTCGCACCGCCGGCGGCGTCCCCGCCGAGCGCCTGATCCCCGGCTGGCAAGCGTCGGGCGGTGCTCGATCCGGAATCGGGTGGCACCGCGCCGATTCGGCTTCGGGGAACGGCTCCATGCTCCGGCGGACGGAAGCGGAGTCGGAGGTGACACCGAATCCGGTTGAGCCGATTCGCTGTCGGGAGTGGGGACGTCTCCTCTCTCCCGCGCACGGGACAGGGGCAAGGGTGCCGGGGATGCGGGGGGTGCGGGCTTCTGTCCTGCAACCGGAAGCGATCACCCGGATTCCGAAAGATGCGGACTTCGGCTGAATCGTGGTGTCCGCGGCGCCGGCCCTCACCCCCCGCCCCCTCTCCCGCTGCGCCAGGAGAGGGGGGTGACGAGGCCCGAGTGATCAGCCGAACTTGGTCTAATACGGAATCCGGGTGATTAGTTGGGTTCGCCGGAGAGCTGCCCTCACCCCCGACCCCTCGCCCGCCGCGGCGGGCGAGGGGAGCCGCTCGCGAATGCCAGAGCACCACGGTTCAACCGG
>JBBSNJ010000961.1:0-1039 GCA_038232775.1 Thermomicrobiales bacterium | reverse complement strand
TCTCGGAGGGAATCGGGCACGGCGCGGTCCAGGTGCCCGGCGACGAGCAGCCGATCGTGCTGCTGGCGGCGCGGCAGACGATCGGCGGCTACCCGAAGATCGCGACGGTGATCGGGGCGGACCTGGACGGGCTCGGGCAGCGGCGGCCGGGGGACTGGCTTCGCTTCGCGGCGGTCGACGTCGCGATCGCCCGAGGTCTGACGCTGGCGGCCCTGGCCGAGCTGGAGCGGCCGGTGGTCGAGGCGTCGCCGGTGGTGGCGGGGTGGTCGGCGCCGGCGGTGCGGAGGGAGGCGCCGGCTGCGCACGAGGACGGCGGCGGGGGAGCAGCGGCTGGGGGGTGGACGGTCGCCGAGGTGGCGCGGTTGGCGGCCGGTTTGGGGGGGACGCTGCGGGAGGGTGGCCTCGCGTCGTTGCGGGTGGAGGTTGCGACCGTCGGTTTCACCCTGGCGCTTCGGCGCGGTTTCGTGGGTGACGGGGGCGAGATCGCCCCCCCGCCGGCCGGGGCGGAGGGGTCTCATTCTGAGGGCACGTGACGCGCCTTCGAGCGCGGTACGTTGCCGTCTCCGGCCGGACCAGGACGCTTCGAACCAGCGCTCCCCGGAAAGCGGCGTCCATCCCTGATCCCCGCGGCCATCCTCGGTGAGGTCGGCCACCAATGTTCGAGTGGTATGAACGGCCGATGGAGACGACGCTCGCTCTACCCCAGGATCTCCACAACGCGCTGGAGGCGATCGCCCGCCGCACCGGCCGCGACCGGGCCGCCGTCCTCGTCGAGGCGTTGCGGGATTACGTCGCGCGGCAGGACCAACCTCGCCCGCGATCGATTAAGGGCGCCGGGGCGGTTCTGGCGCACGGCGACCAACGGAGGGAGCGGACAGCCGCGGCACGGCGGTCCACGGAGGACTGGGAGCCGGGCAACGACGGCAACGCGGCGACATCCACCAGCGAGGCGAGGGAGGCGGAGTCGAACTCCGCCCACGAGTGGCCAGGGCGCCGACTGCGTTCCCTCGGCTTTGCTGCGGACGAGGTCGGCCTGCAC
>JBBSNJ010000960.1:0-1044 GCA_038232775.1 Thermomicrobiales bacterium | reverse complement strand
GGGCCGTCGTCGGCGCCGGTCTCGGGCGCCGGCACCGGCACCGTGTTGGCGTCGTTGACCGTCGGCGGGTCGCCCGCCTCGCCTCGCTCGCTCGACCCAGCCGCCATCCGTGCCACTCCCCCGTGCGCCGCGCCCGCGGACGGGGAGTGTAGCATCGCGGGCGGTGGTGGTTGGTGGTGATTGATGCTCGGACGCTAGGGCGACTGACCGCCGCCGGCCGCGGCCCCGCCTCGCCACCCCTGGCGGTGGCTCGCTTGACTCACTGTGGACATCCCCCCCGTCGCTGCTTGGAGTCCTGGCGCGTTCACGGTGGCGCCCGCGGGCGGGCTGGAGGCTCTGGTGGAATCCGGATGGTCCGTTGCGTTTACCGGAGAGAGGCCCTCATACGGAATCCGGGAGAATTCTTCGCATTCCCGCGGCGGCGGCCGGCCCTCACCCCCGGCCCCCTCTCTCCCGGACAGTTTTAGTTTCGGCGCGGCGCGGCGGGTTCGGGCCGGCGATCCGGGGGTCGCGGCGGCCGAACGACGGAGCCGATGGTCGCCGGGACCAAGTCGCGGGCCGATCGCTCGGCGACCGCGCGGCCCCCGAAGCCCCGCGTGATGGCCGACATCCAAACGATCCGGGAGAGAGGGGAAGGGGGGTCTGGGGTGAGGGCTGATCTCCTGGAAGCGGCAGCGATCGCCCAGATTCCGTGTCGGCCGACGTTCGTCTTAACGATGCGCCAACAATCGTGGAGTCCTTCGCCCTTCGCCTCGCGAGCGTTCCTAAACGCTTCCCCCGCCCGCAACGGTGCAGAACCGCCCCCCCGTGCTACCCTCCCCGGCAGAAGAACGACCGGCGCCGACGGAGACCGCGCCGGGGTCGCGCGCCGCTCCAGCGAGTCCGGGCCGATGCGAGCCGGGCCACCCGCGCCTTCCCCGGAGATCCCTCCCGAGCCGTCGCCCGAACCGGCGGTTTCCCGCCCAGTAGGCGCGACCGAGTGTCGCCCGTTACCGCGACCCGCGCCCCCGCCCTTCGCGGCGGAGCGCGACCGAGTGGGTCCCG
>JBBSNJ010000959.1:0-1060 GCA_038232775.1 Thermomicrobiales bacterium | reverse complement strand
GGCGATCTTCTGCGCCTACCTGATCACTCCGTTCTCGGCGCTGGGCCCGCCCGGCGATCCGATCCAAGTCAATGTCAACACCCGCTACGCGGTCCCGGCGTTGCTGATCGCCGCGCCTCCGACGGCCGTCGTCCTAGACCGTTCCGGGGCCCGCCTGCAGGTGGGGCTGGCGACCGTGCTAACACTGGCCCTCGCCGTATCGCTGCTCGCGGGTCCAGAAGCCCCGCTCGCCAGGGTCGTTCCGGCCGCGATTGCGCTTGCCGCCGTCGGCCTGGCGTGGGGCTCTGGCCGACCGCGGGGTGCATGGAGGCGGTCGGCGCTCGCACTGACCGCTGCAGCCATCGCCGGCCTCGGCGGCTTTGTTCTTTCCGACCGCTTCCTCGAACGGCGCTACACCGAGCCTCCGACCGTGGCGGAGGCCCTTGAGCTGGCTGACCCGGGGGGCGCCCGTATCGCGATCGCGGGCAACTGGTCCGCGACGACCCCACCGATTCTGGCGATGCAGGGCCCCCGCCTCGACAACGTGGTCGAGTTCGTCGGCTCCTTCGAGGACGATGCTCTGCGTGCGGCCTCGAGCGTCGGAGAGTTCGAGCGCCGGCTGGAGCGCGGTGACTACGACCTGCTGCTGGTCGGCAAGGCCGACCTCCCCACCGAGCCCGACCGAGAGGAGGAGGCCTGGGCGCGGGCGGCCGGCTGGAAGCTGGTCCTCGAAGACACTCGCTTCAGCTTGTACTTCCCGGCTCGTGACCGTGGTTAGGCTTCACGAAGGGACTTCCGGCGACGCGAACCTGAGCGGCGGATGGTGGAGAACGTCCGCATCCTTCCCCCCGGCATCGACGATTCGGCGACCGTGTAGATAGACGGCGGCGATCCATCCCACCCAGACCAGGAGCATGATCGGCACGTAGACCACCGCCAGGCTTGAACTCTCGAACGGCGCCGCATAGGCGATGATCGCCGGAACCAGAACTACCGCCTGGAGTACCGCCACCTGCCAGATATACCCTGCCATGAGGAAGAACGGCAGTCCCCAGACCAGGTACTGGAAGAAGAAGTTGGG
>JBBSNJ010000958.1:0-1090 GCA_038232775.1 Thermomicrobiales bacterium | reverse complement strand
TGATCGCAGGCGGCGGGCGGGGAGCCAAGGGCGGTGGACCGATGCGGTCGCGCGGCAAGAGGGGGCGGGTCTTCCGGCTCTGGGAGCGTTGCGCTGGCTGGACCGTTCATCCCGTCCCTCGTCTTCTCCCGCTGTCCGTCTCGGGAGCGGCCCGGCCGCGGCCCACGTCCCGGCCACCGGGGAGCGCGGATCGACGGGATCGGCGGGTGATGCCCGTGCCTCGGAGCCGGCGTCGAGGCGGCGCCGTTCCCGGTCGGGCGCGCCACCGCCGCGGTGGCCATTGGCACGTGCCGTGCAACCGGCGAACGAGCGCTTGATCGTGGGGCGATCTCGTCCTGCGGAACGTCGAAGGTGAGTGGCGCTCCATCGACTCCCGTCCCGAGCCGGGCGATGCGCCCGAGCCGCTCGATGGAGAGGGTGCCGCCCGGAGAGGAACGGTGATGCAGGACACCCCGCGGGGACCCCAGGTTGCGCCCGAGGCCGTAGGGCAAGAATCGCCCGATCCGACCGAGGAGCGGCGGAAGCAGGAGGCCGGGCGCGGGTTCCCTGGTTGGCTGGGCACCGCGGCCGGGGTCTTCTCGGTCGTGCTGCTGCTGTTGGTGATCTTCCTGGTCGTGATCTTCGTCGTCCGCTAGCGACGGCGCGAGCGCGACCAGCCCAGGGGACGAAACCGGCGGGTCGGGGTGCCGGGGAAGCGACCGCGACCGGGATCCGGTGGAAGGTCTCGGTTGCCGGGCAGTGGTCGAGAGGGGCGGGTCCACCTACTCCACTGTGACATAATGCAGCAATGGTATACTTTTGGATCGTGGAGTGGCTTCCTGGCCCGCGCCGGCCTCGGCGCGGGCCATCGTCTGCGCCGGTTGGTGGGAGACGCGAACGACGAAGGACGGGGAGATGGCGGTGGCGCAGGCGGTGGCTGGGGTGGCGGAGCGGAGCGTGGCGGACGCGACGGCGGCGGTGGCGGCGAGCGGCGGCGTGCCGGCGGGCCGGCCCGACCTGCTGCGCAACGTCGCGATCGTCGCCCACGTCGACCACGGCAAGACGACGCTGGTCGACGGGCTGCTCAAGCAGTCGAACGTCTTCCGCGACC
>JBBSNJ010000957.1:0-1095 GCA_038232775.1 Thermomicrobiales bacterium | reverse complement strand
TCGACCAGATCGAGGCCGCGCTCGCGGGCCATCTCCAGGGCTTGAAACGTGGGGATGACGCCGACTTGGGTGCCCTCGTCGTCGATCAGCCGCACCTCCCGGATGCGAATGCGCTCATTGACTCGGGTTTGGACTGGTCTGGAAATAGCTCGCCTCCAAACGGATCATGATAGAGCGGCGGTGGTTCGACCCGCCGAACACGAAGGGCCGCCGACGAACCTCGACCGGCGTCCGTGCCCGAATTTAGGGAAGAATGTTAGCACGGGGACGCGATCGGGTCAAACCAGCCGGCGGGACCGGGCAGCCCGCCCCTCTCGCCCCCGGCTCCCCGCTCCCTCGGTCCAGGAGACCCCGCTCCGAGCCCGGCGGACCGACCGAGCGGGTCGCCTCTCGGCCGCGAGAACGGCCGGGGGCCGGCCGACACGCGTCGGGCGGCCCCCAGAGTTCGTCTCTCCTGCCCCATCCCCCCTCAGAGGAAGGTCAGCGGGCGCGAGCCGGGGCGAACCGTGCCCGCCGCCCGGCCAGCAGGAGCGCCGGCAGGGCGAGTCCGCTCAGGAGGAGCAGCGCGGCGGTGCCGGTGCGACCCCCCGCCACGAGGCTCCCCGTGGCCGATCCGGTGCCAGTGCCGGTGCTCGGGAGGGCGCGGACGGTGGCGGCGTTGCCGCCCCGAGCGCTGCCGCGGGCCGTCCGGGCCGAGGTCGAGGCAGTCCGGAAGGCGCCGACGGTCCGGACACTGCCCTGGGCGCGGACGGTGCGAGAGCCGCTGGCCCGAGCACCGGCGGCGCTGGAGGTGCCGCGGACGGCGACCGACTTCGCGGCCGAGCGGGAGGCGACCGGCTTCGCGGCCGAGCGGGAAGCCACCGGCTTCGCCGTCGAGCGAGAAGCGCTCGCCTTTTCAGGTGCGGCCGGCTTGACCAACTTCGCCGGCTTGGCCGCCTTCGGCTCCTGCGTCTTCGGGGCAACCGGCTTGGCGGGCGCGGCGGCGAGCTGGGCGCAGCCGACGCCCCCGACGGTGATCACGTTGCCGCTGTTGTTGCCGGTGTTGATGTTCTCGATCTGAATCAGACCGCCGTTCGCGGTGGCGTCGGCGGTGCC
>JBBSNJ010000956.1:0-1105 GCA_038232775.1 Thermomicrobiales bacterium | reverse complement strand
CGACGCCCTGGCCCTCGTCCGCCACGGCCTGCGTGCCCCCAACGACCCTCAGATTCTTAATACTTTGAAGGTCATTGACGCCGTTCTGAAGGTCGAGACCCCGAACGGCCCCGCCTGGCGCCGCTACAATGGCGACAGCTACGGCGAGCACACCGACGGTACTGCCTACCAGGGAGAGGACCCCGGCATCGGCCGGGCCTGGCCGCTCTTGACAGGGGAACGCGGGCACTTTGAACTCGCCGCTGGGCGACCCGCAGAGGCCGCGCGCCCCCTCCAAGCCCTTTCCGAGTTCGCCGGACCAAACGGGATGCTCCCCGAGCAGGTCTGGGACGTCGAGGACATCCCCGATCGCAACCTCTACCGAGGTCGTCCGACCGGCTCGGCGATGCCGCTGGCCTGGGCACACGCCGAGTACCTCAAACTGGCTCGATCGCTCAAGCTCGGAACGATCTTCGACCGTCCACCCCAGGCCGCCCGCCGCTACCTGGGGCCTAAGACGAAAGCCGCCTACACCACCTGGAAGCCGGGCGCCCACCCCGCCAACCTCGCCGCCGGGACCGACCTCCGGGTCCTGCTGCCCGCGCCTGGCGAAGTCCGCTGGGAGTCGGGCCGATCCAAGCCCCGGCTGAAGAAGGTCTCCGCCATCGACACGAGCTTTGGTGTTCATGCCGCCGACCTCCCAACCCGCGACCTCGCCCCAGGGGACGCCCTTCGAGTCCATCCCCCCGGGGCCGATGACCCCGTTGAATTCGAGGTCTCTTAAGGCAACATTGGGCCGACCACTGGACCTCGTCGGTGACGGCAACCGAGATCAATCCCCAGGAGGAGCGGCTTTGACCGCGCGAACCGATGGCCGAGCCGCGACGATTCCAGCAGAAATTCACCCGAGGCCCCGTGGTGATGGTCACGGGCGCCTCGGGAGGCGTCGGACGGGCCGTCGCCCGCGCGTATGCGGAGCGGGGGGCCAGCGTCGGCCTGATCGCCCGTGGGGCCGCCGGCTTGGAAGGGGCGCGCTTGGACGTCGAGCGGCTCGGCGGCCGGGCCCTCGTCCTGCCTCTGGACGTCGCGGACGCCGACGCCGTGGAATCCGCCGCCGAGCGACTGG
>JBBSNJ010000955.1:0-1107 GCA_038232775.1 Thermomicrobiales bacterium | reverse complement strand
TTCCAGTCGGTAGACGCAAAGACGGGAAGCATTGCCGAATCGCCTGGATATCCGTCAAAGAACTCCCGCCCCGTGTAGGGAAAAGTTTGACTGCCGTCTGCCGGGGGCTATCGGCTATCGGCTATCGGCTGGCGGCCCTCCGAGGGGAGGGACGGCAGCTTTTCACTCTCGCCCCCGCTGGCCGAGAGCGGGGCCCACCATCCGCCGCTCCAGTGCTCGGGAGCCGATAGCCGATGGCCGCTAGCCAGCGGCCGATAGCCGATAGCCAATGGCCGTCAGACCACCTCCAGGCCGTTCAGACCGGGGAGCGGCGGGAACGGGGCGTGCGGCTCGGCCTGGTACCAGAGGGCGGTCGAGGCGATGTCGTCCTGGAGCGGCAGGTAGCGGCGCTGGCCCTCCAGGGTCGAGCGCCAGCCGAGGGCCTGGATCGTGACCCGGAGGTCTTGCTCGAAGCGGATTGGGTCCGGGACGTGCCAGCGGTACATGCCGAACCGCTGCTGGCTCCGGTAGAGGCCGTCCGGGGTGATGACCTGGGGCAGGCCGAGGAAGGGGGTGCTGTAGGCGCCGTACTCGCCCGGCGGGTGCTCGAAGTTCCAGGCGCCGCCGAAGTAGTCCTCGGTGCCGGTGCCGCAGATCGTCGGCCACTCGTCGTCGCCGTCGAGGTAGAACTTGATCTCGCCCTCGCCCCACCATCCCGTGGTGTTGACCCCCCAGGCGAGGTAGGTGCCGACGTAGTGGCCCCGGCCGCGGACGCCGTCGAGCAGGGTGTGGACCTCCTGGTACGGCAGCGGGTTGCTGCGCCGCCACTGGGCGTGGAGGTAGGCGCGGTCGGCCGGCACCTCGGTCAGGGCGTAGGTGATCTGGTAGTAGAAGCCCTTGACCTCGTCTGGGGAGAGGTTCTCGACCGTGATCCGGGCCGAGCGGCGGAACGGCATCTCCCAGTAGGCGTTGAAACCGCCGGCCGGGTTGACCGCGACCGGCAGCGAGGCGACGTTGCAGCGGACGCCCCAGCCGGAGCAGAAGAAGTCGCCTAAGGGTGTCTCGACCGAGGGGGTCTCCTCCCCATCCCAGAAGCAGCGGAGGACGAGCCGCCGCCAGTGCTGGGGG
>JBBSNJ010000954.1:0-1111 GCA_038232775.1 Thermomicrobiales bacterium | reverse complement strand
TTGCCGGCCTCGCGCCAGGCTTCGACCTCGGGGAGAACTTCTCGCATGACTGGACCTCCGTCCGCTCGGCCCGCTCCGGGAGCCGGCCTGGGTGTTTACTTCCCTTCGTATAGTATCGGCGGTTTGGGCCGAGACCTCAAGCCGCCGGGGCGACGCGATGGCCCTCGGGCGGGGGCGGCGTGCGGCGGAGGGGCGGGCGGTCCTCGACTCGGCTGAGGAGCTCGGCGAGGGCTTCGAGGCTGCGCAGGTTGTGGATGGGGAGGAACTCGTCGACGTAAGGGAGGGCGGCGCGCATCCCCTGGGTGAGGGGCTGGTAGCCGGCGGCGCCGAGCAGCGGGTTGAGCCAGATCAGGCGGCGGCAGGAGCGCTGGAGGCGGGCCATCTCGCGGCCGAGGAGGAGGGGGTCGCCCCGGTCCCAGCCGTCGGAGATGACGACGACGGTGGCGCCGGAGCGGAGGACGCGGCGGCTCCACCGGTAGTTGAAGTTCTTGATCGCCTCCCCGATCCGGGTGCCGCCCGACCAATCGTCGACCGAGGCGACGACGTCGGTCAGGGCGCGGTCGACGTCGCGGCGGCGCAGCTCGCGGCTGATCCGGGTGAGGCGGGTGCCGAAGACGAAGACTTCCGTGGCGGCGAGGCCCTGGCCGAGGGCGTGGACGAAGCGGAGGAGGAGGCGGGCGTAGCGGTCCATCGAGCCGGAGATATCGCAGATCAGGACCAGGGGGCGGGTCCGCTCCTGGCGGCGGCGGCGGCGGAGATCGAGCGGGACGCCGCCGTGGCGGAGGGAGCGGCGGAGGGTGGCGCGGGGGTCGATGGCGCGGCCGCGCTTGGCCTTGACCTGGCGGCGGGTGCGGCGGGTGCCGAGGCGCCAGTCCATCGCCTCGATGATGCGGCGGGCGTCGGCGATCTCCTCGGGCGAGCACTGGGCGAAGTCTTTTTTGCGGAGGACCTCGCGGGCGCTGAAGAGGAGGACGTCCTCGGCCGGGACCTCGATGTCCTCCAGCTCGCCGGCTGCCGCCTCGTCGGCCTCGCTGACGGCGAGGGTAGGCCGTTCCTCCTCGACCGGGAGGGCGGCGGGGGAGGGGGGAACCTTGCGGCGGTGCTCGGGCGG
>JBBSNJ010000953.1:0-1151 GCA_038232775.1 Thermomicrobiales bacterium | reverse complement strand
GACCATCGAGTTGTCGCCGAGCGTGTAGGCGGCGAGGAAATCCTCCCCCAGCACCTCGACGCTGATCGCCGCCGCCAGCAGCGCGTTCTCCCGCCCGACGAATGGCGACTCCGGGATCGCCGCCACCCGCAGCGGCGCCGCCGCCGTCCGGTAGACCGGGACCCCCCGTTTCCCGTATCCGATCTCGTAGGCGAAATCCTCGACCACCGTGTCTCTCCCACCAGACGCCAGACGCCAGAGGCCAGACGCCAGACGCCAGTTGCCCGATGCTCGTCGCCTAACGCCTAATCGTTGCTGTCCTCGACGGCGTCCGCCAATCGGAAGCGGCAGATTTTGCCGATTTCGACCAGCGCCGTCGCCACCTCCTGCTCCGGGTCGTGGCCGAGCCGCGAGCGGAAGCCCGCCAGGATGCTCGCCCGCCGATTCTCCCGCGCGCAGATCACGAACGGGAAGCCGAACCGCTCCCGGTAGGCCCGGTTCAGCTCGCCGAAGGCCGCGATCTCCGCCGGCGAGAGGCGGTCGCTCGCCAGACCGGCCGCCGCCTGCTCCACCGTCGATGCCGGGCCGAGGGTGCCGGCCAGTGCCGCCCGCCCGACGAGGTCGGGGTGGGCCCGGATCAACGCCAACTGCCGCTCCCGCGGCGCGCCGGCGACCACCTGCTCCAGCTTGCGGTGGAGGTCGCCACGGTCGAGGAACGGGTGGGCGGACCACGCCTCGGCCGCGATCCAGGGCGACCCCTCGTAGAGGTGCCCGAGCCGGGCCACGAACTCCTCGCGGTCGAGCCGGTTGACCGCGGCGATCGTCGGACGCGGCGCTCCGCCGACCGCCCCCCCTTCAGAATCCACCGTGCCGCCGCTCAATCGAGCAACGGGTAGGCCGGCAGCGTCAGGAAGGTGACGAACTCGTCGCCCAAGACCAGGCCGTCGAGCAGGTCGGCCGCCTCCTGGTACCGCCCCTCGGCCGGCCCGCCGAGCTTCGCCAGCTCCTCGTCGCGGACCGCGGCGTAGCGCTCGCGGGTGATCGGCGCCCCGTCCTCCGTCGTCGCCCCGTGCCGGAGCCACTGCCAGAGTTGGGCGCGCGAGATTTCGGCGGTGGCCGCGTCCTCCATCAAGTTGTTGATCGCCGCCGCGCCGGTCCCTTGCAGCCAGGCG
>JBBSNJ010000952.1:0-1170 GCA_038232775.1 Thermomicrobiales bacterium | reverse complement strand
GCGGTGGGCCGGGCGGGGCCATCCCCCGCCCCTGGGTGTTAAACCAACTCCGGCTTAACACGGGGGCGCCGCCCCCCCCCCGCCGGCCGCCGGGGGAGGGGGAGGGGGGGGGTGAGGGCCGGCGTCGCGGACACCACGATTCACCCGAAGTTCGTATGACTCGTTCGTCGTCGGTCGTCGCCGGCTCCGGAACCGCCCGGACCGGAATCGCAACCGCACCCGGAGGACTCCATGGCGACCGCGATCAACGCCAGGCGGACGGTGTCGGGGGAGCGCTGGCTCCGGGGGATCTACGCGGCGAATATCGTCGCCGCCGGCATCCCGGGTCTGGTGATCACGCTCGCCCCCGATTGGGCGGCCGAGAACATGTTCGCCGTGCCGCAGGATCCGGTCACGTTCGGCATGCTGGGGGCCATCTGGCTCGCCATCGGCCTCCTCTCTGCTGCCGGGCTGCGGTATCCGCGGTCGTTCGTCGGGCTCCTCGCCCTCCAGGTGCTCTACAAATCGATCTGGTTGATCGGCGTCGCGCTCCCCCGGATCGTGTCCGGCGAGCGGTTGGACGACCTCGTCCCCTTCGGCGTCTTCTTCGGTCTGGTCGTCATCTTCTGGCTGATCGGTGCTCCGCTCGCCTCGCTCTTCGGCGAGCGAGACGGACGCAACGCCTGATCCGCCGTTCGCCCGGTGCGTGGAGTCCCTCGCCCGGAAAGACCCGTCGCGGCGCCGCGAGCGGCGGCACCGCACCAGGCGACCGGTTCGACGCCGGCGCCAACGAGCAGGAGAGGAACGCGCCATGTGTGGACGGAAGGTCAGAGCGGACGTCGGCGTCGTGACGACCGCGGCGACGATCAGTCCCCAGCACGGCTGGGGGCCATGCGGCTGGTTCGGCCGCTCGTTCGGATCGGAGACCGAGGCGCGGGCGCCGCGGCGGCAGGTGGAGCGGGCGCTCTCGGCGTTGGCGCCCGCGGCGGCGGGGGCGGCCTTCATCTTCGCGGTCGTGCCGTGGGCGAGCTGGGTCGTCTTCGCCTTCGGCTGGATGCTCTTCCCTGCGGTCGGGTTGCTGGCACGCGGTCTCGTCGGAGTCGCCCGCGAAGCCGAACCGGGGCTGAGGGACGCCCTCCGCGAGCGCCTGACCCGGACCCTGACCCCGAGCGCCGGGGGCCCGTCGTCGCT
>JBBSNJ010000951.1:0-1173 GCA_038232775.1 Thermomicrobiales bacterium | reverse complement strand
GAACCGCCAGCTCGGCGCCGCTGCGGACAACGGTCCACGTGGAACGCGGGGCGCCGGAGCGAACGGTTCCCGCTCCCGCCGCCGCCCCGGACGCCGCCCTCACTCGTCTGGGGTCGAACCGGCGGAGACGGGTCGAGGCACCGGGGCTCCGGCCTTGCGCAGGCGGAGATGACGCGGTTTGATGGGGCCGCGGCGATCGGCGGGGGGGGCAACGTTGGGAGCCAGGCGCCCGCTATCTGCTATTCTGCCGGGGTTCCCTGCCGCCGCGACCCGGCTCCCGGCGGCCACGGGACGGACCCGTGAAACGGTCGTCGCTCGCCGCGCGTTAGGGGGTGCGGAAAGGAGCGACGATTGCCGGGATGGATCTGACCCTCTCGTGGACCACAGTGAGGCCGGCCGCCCCCTGGGGCTCGGCCCCTGGGAGTCGGATCTTGACGGCGGACGACGGTGATCTCGTCGGGCGTGCCCGTGCGGGCGACCAGATCGCGTTCGCCCGACTCTTCGAGCAGTACCACGCGCCGATCCTGAACTATCTGAACCGGATGGTCGGGGATCGGGCGCTGGCCGAAGATCTGACCCAGGACGCCTTCCTCAAGGCCTACAACGCGCTGCCCGGCACCCGTCCCGATCTGGCGTTCAAGCCGTGGCTCTACCGGATCGCGACCAACACCGCGATCAGCCAACTGCGGCGCCGCAAGATCGTCCAGTGGGTGCCGTTCCTGACCGGCCACGACCACGCCAGCGACGACTCGATCGAGCGCAGTGTCGGCCGCAAGCGGGACATCGAGCAGGCGCTCGCCAAGCTCCCCAAGCACTACGTCGCGGTCCTCTTGCTGCGGCACTACCAGGGTCTGTCGTTGGCGGAGACGGCGGCCTCGCTCGGCATCACCGAGAACGCCGCCAAACTGCGCTTGTTCCGGGCGCGCAAGGCGTTCGCCGAGGTCTACGACGTGGCGCCCGGCGACGCCTCGCTCGGGGTCGGCGTCGGCCCCGAGGGCCAGGAGGGACGGCCGTGATCTCCCACGACCACGCCCAGGGCCTGGTATCGGCCCGGCTCGATGGGGCGCTCTCACCGGCCGAGGCCGGAGAACTCCAGGCGCACCTAGCCGGGTGCCCGACGTGCCGCCGCTTCGCCGCCCAGAGCGAGGCGCTGGCCGGCGACATCCGCGCCCT
>JBBSNJ010000950.1:0-1213 GCA_038232775.1 Thermomicrobiales bacterium | reverse complement strand
GGCGTCCGCGGCGCGGGCGCACCCGGGTTTTGCGTGCGGGCTGCCCCCGCCCCTCCGCCCGGTGTGGGCGCACCGTCCCGGAGCCCGTTAGACTCCCGCTTTTTCCCGGGGCGCGGCCCCGCCCCCCCCCCCGGCCCCTCTCCCGGTGCGCGGGAGAGGGGAGCGTGGTCGCGGAGCGCCGGGGCAACACCCACGATGCACCCAGATTCCGGATGACACGGAATCCGGGTGATCGCTTCGGTGGGCCGGAGAGCGGCGCTCACTCCCGGCCCGCTTCCCCCGGTCCGGTGCGCGGGAGAGGGGAGCGTGGTCGCGGGGCGCCGGGGGAACACCCACGATGCACCCGGATTCCGTGGGAGGGCCGGTGGCGGGAAGCGGAAGCGATCACCCGGATTCCCTATCAGGCTGCTCCGAGGCGGGGATGGACTCTGGGTGGGGCGCGGCGGGGGTGGACGCGGATCGCGGGTCTGGGCGTGGGCTGGTCGGCGAGGCCCTACAGGTGGACGGTTTCGCCGCCGTGATCGAGCGAGGCGCGGGCGGCGAGGGCGCGGCGGAGGGCGAGGCGGGCGGCGGCGGGGGTGGCGGCGGGGGTCGAGGGGGAGGGGTAGCAACGGGGATGCCGACCCTCGCCCCGGCCCCTCGTGCGACATCCACCGCGCGGGGGATGGGAGCCTGGTCCCGCCGCGCGGAGGTACCCACGACGGTTCTGCCGCGGCGGGCGGTGTCAGCCGCGGTAGGAGAGGGTGGGGGTGGTTTCGGCGGCGGCGAGGAGTTCGGCTTGCTCGATGACGAGTTGGGTGGCGGCTTCCCGTTGGTCTGGGGGGTAGCCGTGGAGGCGGAGGGCGCGGCGGACGAGGCGGCGGAGGTCGGCCCGGGCTTGCTCGCGGTATTGCCAGTCGATGCGGGAGTTGCGGCGGACGGTGTCGGCGATCTCGCGGGCGATCTCGCGGAGCTGGGCGTCGCCGAGGACGTCCTGGGCGCTCTGGTTGGCGCCGAGGGCGTCGTAGAAGGCGACCTCGTCGCTGGCGAGGCCGAGGCGGTCGCCGCGGGCGTTGGCGTCGCGCATCTCGCGGGCGAGGTCGAGGAGGGCTTCGATGACCTGGGCGGTCTCTAGGGCGCGGTTGTGGTAGCGATTAATGGACGCTTCGAGCTTTTCGGAGAAGCGGCGGGACTGGACGGCATTGGTGCGCTTGGCGGCGGTGATCTCGTCGTT
>JBBSNJ010000949.1:0-1229 GCA_038232775.1 Thermomicrobiales bacterium | reverse complement strand
TGGGCCGGGGTGCGGCGGTGGGGGGCGGCCCCCGCGGGGGGGGCGGTTTAAACCTCGCCGCGTGCCCAACGTGCCCCACGCTCCGACAGCGATCGGGAACACCTCGTAGCGAAGTTTCGAGGCTACGCTGCGGGCGTTGCCGCGGCGACATCGGGATCGACCACACTTTGCCGGATGAACGTGGCCGCTTCGCTGCCGTCCTCCTCGATCAGCGCGACGCCGATGGTGTCGGAGTCGCCGACGGGCCGGAGCAGGACGACGATTTGACCTTCTTCCGCCAGCGGCTCGATCTTGCCGCAGGCGAGATAGGTGGCGTACGCCTCCTGGCTCTGGTGGACGATGACGACGTGCGGCTGGGCCACGAGCTCTTGCATCTCGACGTCGTCCAACTCGGTGTCGGCCTTGTAGACCGTTTCGCTGAGCTGCGCCGCCTGCTTCCGCCCCGCCTCGGCCTCGTCCTCCTCGGGCGCCTCGACGGGAGCGTCGACACCGGTGCCAACGGCATCGCCCGCCGGGGGCGCGGCGGGCTCGGCCTCGTCCTCTTCGAGCTCGACCGCTTCGGTCTCGCCCGTCTCTTGCACCGGCTCCGCGATCCCGGCGTCGTAGGCGGGTTCCGCGACCGGGTCGACGCAGGTCCCGGAGTGGATGCCGATCGGGAACCCGTCCGGCAGGGGTTCGGCCTCGGCCGCGTCATCGGCGGCCGGCGTTTCCTGGGCGACGGTGGGGGAGCCGCCCGCGAAGATCAGACCGAGGAGAAGCACCAGCGTCGCGCTGACCAAGCGCCAACCGTTCGGGCGTCGCATCAGATCTTCCTCCTCCAACGAACTCGCGCGAACCCGCGTCGCGGCTCCGGCACGGGGCGCCGGGCCTCGTCACGGTAGTGTATAGCACTGTTGCGGAATCCGGGGGGTGGGGTCTGGTTCGCTTGGGATGGGTCGTCACCCCTTCGGCGCTCGGTGGGGCGGCGTCGCCCGGCCCTAAAGGGACCGGGCTGAAGCGACGAAGCCCCCTCAAGGGGGCTGATAGGAAGTCCGGGTGGACTGTTCCGGTAATGCCGGAGGGACGATCTCCCCGCTCCCGAGAGCGGAACGGTTCGACCGAAGTTCGGATGAGGGGGTCTCTCCAGGTAGCCGAAGTCATACGGAGTCCGGGTGATCAGTTGCGTTTGCCGGGGAGAGGCCCTCACGCCCGACCCCTCTCCCGGTCCGCGGGAGAGGGGAGCGTGGTCG
>JBBSNJ010000948.1:0-1256 GCA_038232775.1 Thermomicrobiales bacterium | reverse complement strand
GTCTCGGCGCGGGGGCCGGGGCCGTCGGCAGGGGTGATGCCGGAGACGTGGAAGGCGCCGGCGCCGGCCAGCAGGGCCGGCCAGTCGAACTCGCCCGGCGCCATCCGGGCGAAGGCGGAGCCGGCGCGGTCGTAGTGGACGGCGGAGGGGCGGGGGTCGGTGCCGGTTTCGAGGAAGTAGACGCCGGTCCGGCCCTGCGCCTCGGGCACCCAGCGGACGCCGCCGAGGTCGACGCCGGCGGCGCGGGCGCCGCGGGCGATCAGGCGGCCGAGGGGGGCGTCGGGGAGGCGGGAGACCCAGGCGGCCGGGGCGCCGAGGCAGGCGGCGGCGGCGGCGGCGTTGAGCTCGGCGCCGCCGACGGTGACGTTGAGCGATTGGGTCCGCTCGAGGCGCTCGTGGCCGGGCGGGGTCAGCCGCACCATCGCCTCGCCGAAGGTCACGATCCGCGGCGCCGTCATGGTCTCTCCTCCTTCATCGTCGGGCGACAGGCGTTAGGCGTTAGGCGTTAGGCGTTAGGCGTTAGGCGTTAGGCGACGAGCATCGGCCAACTGCCGTCTGGCAACCGGCAACTGGCAACTGGCGTCTGGCGTCTCGCTCCCCCCTTGACAACCGTCCCCGGATTATCGACAAATGACGCTACCGGCGTAAGGCACCGCGGCGGGGGATCATCGGGGTTCGGGGGTGCCTCCGGGCCGCCAGTGGCGGCGGTCCTGTAGTCTCGCGGGGAGGAAACCCGGTCATGGCGCGCGTGATCTTCGAGAACGTGGAGAAGGTCTACAGCGGGAACCCGACGCCGGCGGTCAAGGACCTGAGTTTCGAGGTCTACGACGAGGAGTTCCTGGTGCTGGTCGGGCCGTCGGGCTGCGGCAAGAGCACCGCGATGCGGATGGTGGCGGGGCTGGAGGAGATCAGCAGCGGCCGGATCATCATCGGCGACCGGGTGGTCAACGATCTGCCGCCGAAGGACCGGGACGTGGCGATGGTCTTCCAGAGCTACGCGCTCTACCCGCACATGACGGTGCGGGACAATCTGGCCTACCCGCTCAAGCTGCGCAAGGTGCCGAAGGGGGAGCGGGAGCAGCGGGTGCGGGAGGCGGCGCGGACGCTCGACATCGAGCAGTTCCTGGACCGCAAGCCGATGGCGCTCTCGGGCGGGCAGCGGCAGGGGGTGGCGGTGGGGCGGGCGATCGTCCGCAACGCGGACGTCTTCCTGATGGACGAGCCGCTGTCGAACCTGGACGCCAAGCTGCGGGTGC
>JBBSNJ010000947.1:0-1269 GCA_038232775.1 Thermomicrobiales bacterium | reverse complement strand
TCGGAGGTGACGATGCCGTTGGCGTTGAACCCCTCGCCGAGCTGGAAACCGGAGGCGGCCAAGTTGACAAAGGAGACGAGGGGGATCGGTGTGCTGGGAACGCCGACCGGCGTCGCCGCGGCGGCCGGCTGTCCGGCCGGGAGGCGATAGAGGACGGCGTTGAAGGAGTCGGTGACGAAGACGTCGCCGTTCGGCGTGATCGCGATGTCGTTGAGGAAGGTGTTCGGCGACAGCCCGTTGGTGTAGATCGCGATCGGGGCGCCGGTCGCGGCGTCGAAGACGAAGACTTGCCCGGTGTTGGCGCCGGCGGCGTAGAGGCGGCCGGCGCCGTCCAACTCGAGGCCGGCGAAGCTGCGGCCTTCAGCACCCGGGATGAAGATCTCGGCCCCGCCGCTCTCGACGTCGCCGCGGAAGATCGTTCCGTTGGTGGTGCTGCTGACGTAGAAGGTGCCGGTCTCGGGGTCGACGACGACCCCTTCCGGGAAGATCGCCTCGCCCGGCAGCTCGAAGAGCCGGGTCGTCGGCGGCGGCGTCGCCAGCGGGGTGGCGTCCTGGGCGAGCGCCACGCCGCCGGGGGCGAGGAGCAGGGCGGCGAGGGCGACCGGCAGGAGCCGGGCCTGGGGGCGGAGACGGGTCACGGGGCGTGCCTCCTCGATCGATGCGTCGGAGCGGGCCGGCCCGCACTCGGGCGGAGCGGTCGAAGCAGGAAACGGGCCAGCGTTCGCGGCGATCGCCCGGCGGCCGGCGTTCCCTCGGCCGTCGCCATTGACCGCTCGCCGCGGTACCCGGCTCGAATAGCGGTTCTGTGGGCTCGAGATGATCGCTACCGCTTTCATGGGAGAAGCCTTCACCCTATAACCCCCTACTGCGGGATCTGGGAGAACACCCCGCATTCCCGCTGCGGCGGCCGGCCCTCACCCCCAGCCCCTCTCCCGGTGCGCGGGAGAGGGGAGCGTGGTCGCGGACCGCCGGGGGAACGCCCACGATTCACCCGGACTCCGCTTTACCCCTGTCCCGTGCGCGGGAGAAGGGAGAACGGACCGCTTCCGCGAAGGGAACGGTTCTGTCGGATCCCGCATTAGGTTGCTCCCGGCTTCGGGGTCTCCGGCTCCGCGCGGGAGCGTCGCGGTCGGTGGGCCGCTGGGCTGCCACCGTGGTCCTCGGCGGATGCTCGCTTGGCCGCCCGGCGGCGGGGAGCCGCCGCGGCGGGCTTCTTCGGCGCGGCCGGCGAGCGGCGGCGCGGCGCGGGCGCGGCCGCCGGTGGGGGCG
>JBBSNJ010000946.1:0-1270 GCA_038232775.1 Thermomicrobiales bacterium | reverse complement strand
TGGGGGCGGCGGCGGCGGCGGTGGCGCTGGTCGCCCTCGGCTGGGCGTTGCGGGGGTGGGCGAGGACCGCCGAACGGGGGGTGGCGGCGGTGGCGGGGTCGGAGTTGGTGCGGCAGACGGCGGTCGGCGGGGCGCTGCTGCTGGTGTTGATCGGGCTGGCGGCGGTGGCGGTGGGGGCTGGGCGGCGGTCCAGGGGTGCTGGACCCAGCCTGACCCCCGCTGGTGCGGGCGAGGGGACCGCTCCCGGCAGGGACGGGCGGACCCGGCGGCCGGGGAACGTCGCTCGGCCGAACGACGACGGACGCGAGGAGCGCGAAGGGAGGAGCGAGATGGCGACGGAGCGGGTGCCGAACGCGGCGGCAGTCGTCGACGAGATCCGCAAGGTACGGCAGGCGCGGCGGTACGCGCCGGAGGCCGTGCCGGAGGCAGTCGTGACCGAGCTGCTCGAGGTGGCGCGCTGGACTGGCAGCTCGCGCAACACCCAGCCGTGGCACTTCGTGGTCGTGACCGAGGAGGAGACGCTGCGCCAGATCAGCCAGATCCGGACGCCGATCAACTGGGTCGCCGACGCGCCGCTGGCGATCGCGATCGTGCTCGACGGGGCGAACCCGACCAGCGAGGCCTACGACGAGGGGCGGGTGACGGAGCGCCTCTTGATCGCGGCCCGGCTGCTGGGGCTGGGGGGCGGCACGGCCTGGTTCGGAGACGAGGGGCAGCAGGCGCGGGGGAAAGAGATCCTCGGCATCCCGGCCGAGCGGACGGCGCGGTCGGTGGTGGTGATCGGGCGGCCGACGACGACCAAGGACCACCGGCCGAACCCCGCGGCCGCGGGGCGGAAGCCGCTGGCGGAGGTGGTCAGTCGGGGGCGGTACGACGAGGGGGTTCGGCGTTAGAGCGGCCGTCGGAACCGTTGTCGGCGTCGCTCTGGGTAGGGGCGCGGCTTGCTGCGCCCGTCGGCCGGAGGCCGACCACCGGCGTCACCGGTCCTCGCGCAAGCGGGGGGACAACGCTTCTGCCCGGTGCTGTAGGCGTTAGGCGTTAGGCGACAGGTGACGGGCGGCGGGCGGTGAGTGGCAGGTTGAGGGTCGATTGAGGAGTGAGGCAGGCGGGCGCCGATCCGGCGTCGCCCGGCCCTAAAGGGACCGGGCGGCGGGACGACGGCGATCATGCCGCCGGCTACCGTCCCGGCACCCTCATCAAGACGCCGGACGCCGGACGCCGGACGCCGGACGCCGGACGCCGGACGCCGGACGCCGGACGCCGGACGCCG
>JBBSNJ010000945.1:0-1279 GCA_038232775.1 Thermomicrobiales bacterium | reverse complement strand
TGGTCGGCCCCGCTCGGGCCGTGGGTTATTCCATGAAGAAGACCGGTTCGAGGAGGGCCAGCGGTACCGCCCGGTCGGGTTCGACCGGGGTGGCCAGGTAATCGGCCATCTGCTCCTGCCAGCGGCGGTTGGCGTCGCTGCGGGCGAGGGCTGCGAGGGCGGCGTCCCAGTCGTCGCACTCGAGGTAGGCGAACAGCTGGGGGCCGTGAGCGAAGATCGAGTAGTTGCGGATCGAGGCGGCGCGCATATCGGCCAGCAGCTCGGGCCAGACCTGACGGTGGAGCCGCTTGTACTCCTCGAGCTGCTCGGCCTTGACTTCGAGCCGGAAGGCGACGCGCTGGACCATCGGAATCTCCTGTCGCTGGCCGTCGGTTTGGGGGGGCTGGCCTCCGGCCCAACCGCTAGGCGTCGTTCCGCCGGAGCTGGTCGATGATCACGGCCAGGAGGAGGACCAGCCCCCAGGCGATCATCTGGTAGAAGGAGGAGACGTCAATCAGGACCAGACCGTTGCCGAGGGTGGCCATGATCAGGGCGCCGAGCAGGGTGCCCCACGGCCGCCCCCGGCCGCCGGCGAGGCTCGCTCCGCCGAGCACGACGGCGGCGACGACGTTCAACTCCAACCCGGTCGCCGCTTGTGGGCTGCCCGCCCGGAGCTGGGCGGCCAGGATCGCGCCGGCCAGACCGGCGGAGAGCCCCGACAGGGCGTAGACGAGGAGTTGGGTGCGGCGGACGTCGATCCCGGCCAGCAACGCCGCCCGCGGATTGCCGCCGACCGCGAACAGCTCGCGGCCGAAGACGGTGGCTCGCATCGTCCACCAGACGGCGGCGAAGACGGCGAGCATCACCAGCACCGGCACCGGGATCTCGGCCAGCCGACTTGTTCCCAGCCAGGCGAGACTGCGGCCGGGAAACCCCTGGGTCAAGGCGTCGGTCCAGACGTAGGCCATGCCCCGGACGACCGAGAGCGTGGCCAGGGTCGTGATCAGGGGGTTGACCCGGATGACGGTGATCAGCACCCCGTTGACGAGCCCGACCGCCAGCCCGACCGCGATCGCCCCCAGCAGCGCCACCGCCTCCGGCTGGCCGGCGATCAGGAGCTTGGCGGCGACGACGCCGGCGAGGGCGACGACGGAGCCGACCGAGAGATCGAAGCCGCGGGCGATGATGACCATCGTCTGCGTGGCGGCGACGATCCCGAGGATCGAGACGCTGACACCGATATTCAGGAAGTTCCGGGGCGAGAGGAAGACCGGGGAGAGGAGGGCGAAGGCGACGATGA
>JBBSNJ010000944.1:0-1296 GCA_038232775.1 Thermomicrobiales bacterium | reverse complement strand
GTCCGGTCACCGCCGGCGCCGCCCGCCTCGCCGCCGTCCGGACCCGGCCCCGGCTCGCCTGGCTCCGGGGTCTCCTCCGCAACCCCTTGACCCTCTCCGGGCTGCTCGTCGTCGCCGCCCTCTTTCTCGCCGCCCTGCTCGCCCCGCTCCTCGCCCCCGGCGATCCGACCGGCTTCGCCCTCTCCCAGCGCTTCGAGCCCCCGTCCGGCGCGTTCCCCCTCGGCACCGACGACTACGGGCGCGACATCCTCTCCCGCCTGATGTGGGGCGCCCGCACCTCGCTCCAGATTGGTCTGGTTGTGGTCCTGATCGCCGGCGTCAGCGGCTTTTTCCTCGGCTCCCTCTCCGGTTTCGTCCGCGGTCCGCTCGATCTCGTCCTGATGCGGCTGATGGACGTCCTGCTCGCTTTCCCGCCGCTGGTCCTGGCCCTGGCGGTCGCGTCGTTCCTCGGCCCCGACCTGCGCAACGCGATGATCGCAATCTCCATCGTCTACGTCCCGAAGTACGTCCGCTTGGCCCGAGGCGAGGCGCTCGCGCTACGCGAGAGTCTTTTCGTCCTCGCCGCCCGCGCCGCCGGAGTACCCCCCGGGCGGATCATCCTCCGCCATCTGATGCCCAACTCCCTGGCCCCGATGCTCGTCGTCGCCACGCTCGACCTGGGGCAGGTGATCCTGGTCGCCGCCTCGCTCGGCTTCCTCGGCCTCGGCGCCCAGCCCCCGACCCCCGAGTGGGGGGCGATGGTCGCCGACGGCCAAACCTACCTGTTCGAGGCCCCCTGGATCGCCACCTTCCCCGGCCTGACCATCGTCCTCGCCGTGGTCGCCTTCAGTCTCCTCGGCGACGGGCTGCGCGATGTCCTCGACCCCAGGCTCCGGAGCTAATCGGATGGAGGGACGAATGCCCGTCGTCGACGCGCCAGCGACCACCGGGGGCGTGCTGCTCGACCCGCCCCCACTCGACCCAACGGCGATCCGGCCCCGCTTCCCCGCCCTGGCGCGGGAGGTCGCTGGGGGGCCGGCCGTCTACTTCGACGGGCCGGCCGGTTCCCAGCTCCCGGCCAGCGTGATCGCCGCCACCGTCGACTATATGGAGCGGTCGAACGCAAACATCGAGGGGGCGTTCGCCACTTCGGTCGAGACCGATGCCCTGATCGAGCGGGCGCGGGCCGCCGCCGCCGACCTCCTCGGTGCCGCGCCGGACGAGATCGTCTTCGGTCAGCACACGACCACCTTGAATGTCCCCGTCGCCCACGCCCTCGCCCGCACCCTGGCGCCGGGGGACGAGATCGTCACCACC
>JBBSNJ010000943.1:0-1308 GCA_038232775.1 Thermomicrobiales bacterium | reverse complement strand
GGAGACTTGGGCGTCCCGATCCGGCTGGTGCGGGTGGTCCACCGGGGGCGGCCGGGGCCAGCCGAGCGGGCCGGGCGGGAGCTCGACGAGCGGGTGCGGCGGCTGCGGGACCACGATCTGGCCGCCACCAGTCGGCTCCTGACCGGCGAGGCGGTGCCGGCGCTGCTGGCGGAGATCGCTCCGGGCGACCTGGTGGTGATGACGACGCGGGGCCGCGGCGGCCTGCGGCGGTTGGTCCTCGGCAGCGTCGCCGATCAGCTCGTGCGGCGGGCCGCGGCGCCGGTGCTGCTGGTGCGGGCGGCGGATGCCGGGGACGGGGAGTCCGCCGCGGGTGGGGCGGGCTGCGATGACCTTCGGGCGAGGTTTGGTGCCTTATAGCGCTTTGCAGAAGAGTGGGTCTAAAGCTGCGGAGTGGTTCGGTGGGCCACGGTCGCCCTGGGGGCGACGGGGGCGCAGCAAGCAGCGCCCCTACGACCGGTCGCGGTGGGTCAGCTTCACTGCAACCCGCTCTAGAGCGCTGACCCTGATGCGGAAACCGGCTGATGGCGTTCGTTTCCCGGAGAGAAGCCCTCGCCCCCGGCCCCTCTCCCGCGCGCGGGAGAGGGGAGGAAGGCCTGCGTCCCGAAGCGGCGCTGTGCCAGCCAGTTCGGTATCAGAGGTCGGTGGTCGCCGGCTGGGAGAAGCGACACCCATGGCGGCAGCCCCAGGATGGGTGGGCGGACGTCAGAAGCCGATCGCCAAGCCCTCGCTGCGGGGGTCGGAGCCGGCGCAGAGGACGCCCGTCTCCGGGTCGCGGGCGATCACCTGGGACGAGCCGCCGGCGCCCCAGGGTCCGGCGCGCTGGACGCGGTGGCCGCGGCGGTCGAGCCCGTGGATCGCGACCTCGCCGAGGCGGTCTTCGACCCGCAGCTCGAAGGGGTTGCCGACCTCGGCCGGGTAGGTACCGGGCCAGAGGGTCCAGCGCGGCAGCTCGATCGCCGCCTGGCAGTCGAGCCCGGCGTCGATCAGGCCGGTTAGGGTCTGGAGGTTCCACTGCGGTTGGGCGTCGCCGCCGGGGGTGCCGCCGACGAGGACGGGGGTGCCGGCCGGGTCGGCGACGAGGAAACAGTTCAGGGTGTGCATCGTCTTCTTGCCGGGCGCGTAGCGGTTCGGGTGCCCCTCCTCCAGGCTGAAGCAGTGGCCGGCCCGGTTGTTGAGGAGGACGCCGGTGTCGCCGGCGACGACGCCGCTGCCGAACCCGCCGGAGAGGGAGAAGATTAAGGAGATCATCGCGCCGTCGCCGTCGACCGCGCAGAGGTAGGTGGTGTC
>JBBSNJ010000942.1:0-1308 GCA_038232775.1 Thermomicrobiales bacterium | reverse complement strand
GGCCACGTCGAGGAGACGCCCGAGGCCGGACCGCTGACGCCGCCGACGATGCAGGACCACTTCGCCGATCCCTCCCCTGCCTCCTCGGCCACCGGTTCCGCCGGTTCCGCCGCCGGTCCCCAGGGGCGGAGCGGCGGCGATGGGGCCGCCGCCGGTCGGCAGGCCCAGGAGCGGGCGTCCGAGGTCGGGCGGGAGCTCGGCGAGCGGCTGGGGCCGGTCGTGGCGGTCGCCGAGGACGTGGCCGCCAAGGCGCTCGCGGCCTCGGCCAAGGGGCTCGATCTGCTCGCCCGCAAGCTCGGGGAGCGGCGCCGCGGGCGCGGATCGGACGGGTAGTCCGGCCACCGCCCACCGCCTGGGGCGCGTCGCCGCGCGCACTCCCCGGTCCGTCGCCGCGAGCTGCCGCCGGTCGCCGTCCGCCGCCCCGCCGGTTGATCGTCCCCCGGCGGGGATGGTCCCGCCGCGGCCGGCCGCGGGCCGGACGCCGCACCAGCCCGGCCTCCGGCGTCTCTCTCCGGCACCGTTAACGTGGGAAGGCCGCCTCGCCGGCGTCCCGACCCGCCCCGGCCGGCTGTTCGTCGCGCGCGGCGGGCGGGGAGCGGGCACGGCGGGGGCGGGTCGCGGTGTGACCGCGCTGGGTCGATTTTGGCGTCGGGACGGGCGTTTCCGCCCGGATCGGGCGTGCCCCGCGGTTGACGTTAGGTCGCCATAACCCGTATCATCGCGACCGAACCGGACGAGCGCGGGGGGACGCGTCGGGCCGGCGGCGAAGGCCGCCGCTGGTCGCGGCCCCGCACGGCCTGGCCACCGTTAACACCGTCCGCCCGGCCCCGGCTGCCCGCCCCCGCCCCTCAGGTCGTCGACCGGGCGCGGGGCCACCGACCCCCCACCCGCCGCCGCGCCCGCCGCGCGCCCGGCCCCGAGCCCAAAGGACGATCGATGGAAATGATCGGGATCATCGGCCTCGAGCTGGTCCTCGTCGCCGCCGTGACCTACTTCGCGACCCGCTACTTCCTGGAGCAGCGGACCGACGCCAGCGTCCGCCGCAAGCGGGACGAGGCCGACCGGATCGTGGCCGAGGCCGAGAGCCGCCGCCGCGACGCCGCCCTCGAAGCCAAGGACGAGGCGATCCGGCTCCGGGCCGAGCTCGACCGCGAGCTGATCCAGCGCCGCAAGGAGGTCGAGCGGATCGAGCGCCGGATCGAGCAGAAGGAAGAGACGTTCGAGCAGAAGGCGGTCGGCCTCGACGCCCGCGAGCAGACGATCCGCCAGCAGGAGCAGGAGATCCCCCGCGCCCGCGAGGCGTGGGAG
>JBBSNJ010000941.1:0-1310 GCA_038232775.1 Thermomicrobiales bacterium | reverse complement strand
ATCGCCGCCGAAGCGACGATCGCCGCCTTCGCCACCCAGCAGGCCGAGAGCGACGCGAGCATCGCCCAACTGACGCGGGAGCAGGCGACGGCCGCTGCCCTCGCCATTCAGAACGCGGAAGCCGCCGCCGTCGCCACCGAGAACGCGCTCTCCGGTGCCAACGCCCTCGCCACCGCCCAGGCCGAAGCAGCCGCCGCCCAGGCGACGATTGCTGCCCAGAGCGCCAATCAGACGCTGAGCGAGTCCCAGCTGGCGACGGCGCAGGCGCAGGCGGCGGCGATCCAGGCGACCGTCTCGGCCCTCTCGACGCAGCAGGCGGGCGCCCAAGTGACGGTGACGGCGCTTCAGGCTACTGCCGCCGCCAGTTCCCTCGATCCAGGCTGTCGGGAAGAGACGGTTCAGGCCGATCTCAATGGCCTGATTGCCGGGGATCCGGAAGCGAGAGAGGAGGCAACGAGGGCGCTTGAGCAAGTGTTGGCGAAGTATGGAGCGGGGTGTCGTGCCGGGTTCTACCTCGTTGAAGGGTACGGACCGGACTTATCATCCGGATTGGCATTGGCAGGAGCGGTGCAAACCATTCTCGACGAACAGTTTCCGGGGATTTTTGGAGGGGCACCCTCCCAGCGCTTCGCTCAGCCGAACGTGCAGCCGTTCGGCCAGGTCGGTCTCCAAATCTTCTTCTACCAGGGGTGCCAGCCGGAGGAGTAGCGGCAGCCGGGGCTGCTGGCACCCGTTGCGACCGAGCGAGGTTCATGAGGACGGTCGCCGCCGGTTGCGCGGGAGCGGCACTCACGTCCGGCCCCCCCGAGCGTGAGAGGGGAGGGCGGCCAACATCGGGGGCTGATACGGAATCCGGGTGATGACTTTCGCTTCCCGGAAAGAAGCCCTCACCCCCGACCCCTCTCCCGTGCGCGGGAGAGGGGAGCCGATCCCAGCATTCAAAAGCGTAACGATTCATCCGGATTCCGTATGACACGGGATCGGAGTGATCGCCTCCGTCTGCCCAGGGGCCGCCCTCCCGGAGCACGGATGAGCGCCCTAGAGGGGGGGCGCCTCGGACCGGTCCCATCGGCGCTGGGCCACGCCGATGGGGCGAGCACGGCGACGCTCGGCCCAATCCCTCGGGGATCGCCCCAAGCGGAGCCGACCGGGCGAGGATCAGTTTCCGGTGGAGCGGAAGCGACCAGCCGGCTTCCGTCCGAAGCATTCAACCGGCCCCTGGCCCAGCCGGCACCGAGCGGCGGTGCGCAGCAGCGAGCGGGAGGTGCCGCTCCGGGGTCATACGGAATCCACTTGAATACTCCCGCTCT
>JBBSNJ010000940.1:0-1314 GCA_038232775.1 Thermomicrobiales bacterium | reverse complement strand
CGGATTCCGTATCACCCCCGCCCCCTTCCCCCTGTCCCGTGCGCGGGAGAGGGGAGCCGGTCCCAACTCCGATTGCGGTCCGGTTCAACCGGATTCCGTATGGGGGCCTCTGGCGGGAAGGGGGAGCACTCACCCGGATTCTGTGTGATCCTCGAGCGATCGTCGCGGCCGGGGCAACCCAAGGCACCAGCTACGATCAACTCGGCTCGACCTCCCAACTGCCAACCCCCAACGGGACTCCCCGCCCCCGACTACGCTATCATTCCCCATTCTCGACTCGCTGCGATCCGCCAACCGCTAACCGCCACCCGCCACCCGCCACCACCCTATGCCCCACCTCAACCCGCTGCCGCCCGCCTACCCCGTCCTCGCCGTCTCCGACGAGATCGACGACCGCATCCACAGTTCCAGCGTCCGCCAGCGGCTGGGCCACGTCGCTTTCGTCGTCGGCTGCGGCGATCTCCCCGCCCGTTACCTCGAGTTCCTGGTCGACGCCCTCAACAAGCCGGTCTACTACGTCATCGGCAACCACGCCGAAGAGCTGACCCGCAAGGGGGAGCGCGGCAAGGCCCACCAGCCCGCCGGCGCCCTCGACCTCGGCGGTCGGTCCGTCCGCGACCCCGCCACCGGCCTGATCCTGGTCGGCTTCCCCGGCTCCCCCCGCTACGGCGAGAACGAGCCCGCCCAGTACAGCGAGTGGGAGGTCTACCTGATGATCGCCCGCCTCCTCCCCCGCCTCTGGTGGAACCGCCTCAAGCACGGCCGCGCCGTCGACGTCCTCGTCAGCCACTCCCCCCCGCTCGGCGTCAACGACCTCCCCCAGGATCCCGCCCACCGCGGCTTCGCCGCCCTCCGCCGCTTCATCGAGTGGTTCCACCCCGCCGTCCACCTCCACGGCCACGTCCACCGCTACGACCGCTCCCAGCCCCACGCTCGCACCTTCGCCGGCACCGAGGTCGTCAACGTCTTCCCCTACCGCGTCGTCGACCTCTTCCCCGCCGCCACCCCCCGCCCCCCCCCCCCCGCCCCCCCCCCCCCCCCGGCCCCCGCGCGCCCCCCCCCCGCGGCGGGGCGGGGGGCGGCCCGCCCGGGGGGGCGGGGGCCGCCGCGGGGCCCGCGGCCGCCCGCCCGGCGCGGCCCCGCGCGGGCGCCGCGCGCGCCCCCCCGCGGGGCGGGGGCGCGGCGGGGGGCGGGGGGGGGGGGGGGGGGCCCCGCGGGGCGGGCCGCCCCCCCCCCACGCCGGGGTCATCGCGCTGACACTGGCGAAGAGGCCGAAGGCGGAGGCGTTGCGGATGAAGAGGCGGCGGTCCATCG
>JBBSNJ010000939.1:0-1321 GCA_038232775.1 Thermomicrobiales bacterium | reverse complement strand
GGTCTGAGCTTGGCGGCAGGCTTCAACGGCGGCGGCTTCTCGTGGGGTGCGATCGTCGGCCGTGTCGTCGCCGACCTCCTCAGCGACCGCGATCCGGGATTCGACCTCGCTCCCTTCCGCCCCGATCGCTTCGCCGGCGGCGGGGCGACCGCCTGGCGCAACCCCTTCACCGCCGGCGAGCGCAGCCGGCGGGACGAGCCGGTGCTGGCCGGCGGGGGATGCCCGCCTGATCGAGACCGGCCGGGTGCTCGGGCCTCTACGCCAGCCGCCGCACCCGGTGGTATCGCTTCTTCCCCCGGCGCAGCAGGATCGACTCGCGGTCCGGCTCCCAGGGGGCGTCGAGCTCCTCCACCCGGCGGTCGTCGACCGAGAGTCCGCCCTGCGAGACCTGCCGCCGGGCGTCACCGCGCGACGAGCAGAGCCCCGTCCGGACGAAGAGATCGGCCAGGGTCAGCCCGTCCAATTCCCCGGCCGGGAGCGCCAGGGTGGGCACCCCGTCTTCGGCTGGGGCTCCGCCACCGAAGAGGGACCGCGCCGCCGCCTCGGCGGCGACCGCCGCTTCCCGGCCATGGGTGAGGGCCGTCGCTTCGAGGGCGAGGACGTGTTTGGCCTCCCGCAGCGCCCGGCCGCCGGCGGCCGTCAGCGCCGCAATCCGCTCCTCGGGGAGGAAGGTGTAGAGCCGGAGCAGCCGGCCGACGTCGGCGTCGTCGACGTTGACCCAGTATTGGAAGAAGTCGTAGGGCGGGGTCAGCACCGGGTCGAGCCAGAGGGAGTTTCCCTCCGTCTTGCCCATCTTCTGGCCGGAGGCGGTCGTCAGCAGCGGGCAGACGAGGGCGAACGCCTTGCCGCCGTCGGCCCGCCGGATCAGATCGACGCCGGCGGTGATGTTGCCCCACTGGTCGGAGCCGCCCAGCTGGAGCCGGCAGCCCTCGGACCGAAAGAGGTGGAGGAAGTCGTAGGCCTGGACGATCCGGTAGTTGAACTCGACGAAGTTGAGCCCGGTTGTCTCCAGTCGCTGCCGGTAGGTCTCCGCCGCCAGCATCTCGTTGACCGAGAAATGGCGTCCGACGTCGCGCAGGAACGGGATGTAGCCGAGCCCCAGCAACCAATCGGCGTTGTTGAGCAGGAGCGCGGGCGGATTGTCCCCCCAGCGTCCGCCGTCGAAGTCGAGGTGGCGGGCGAACTGGGGCAGGATGCGCGCCAGGTTCTCCCGGATCGCCGCCTCGGTCAGGACCGCCCGTGTTGCCGTCTTCCCCGACGGGTCGCCGACCAGCGCCGTGCCGCCGCCGCCGAGCGCGATCGGACGGTGCCCGAACCGCTG
>JBBSNJ010000938.1:0-1326 GCA_038232775.1 Thermomicrobiales bacterium | reverse complement strand
CGGGCTGGGGGTGGCGCCGGGCGGCAATATCGGGGCGGAGGCGGCGGTGTTCGAGCCGATCCATGGCTCGGCGCCGACCCACGCCGGCAAGAACGAGGCGAACCCGACGGCGATGATCCTCTCGGGGGCGTTGATGCTGCGCCATCTGGGCGAGCGGGAGGCGGCGGAGCGAATCGAGGCGGCGGTCGCGGCGGTCATTCAGGAGGGGACGCAAGTGACGTACGACTTGCTGCCGGACCGGGATCCGACGAAGGCGGCGGGGACGACGGGGATGGCGGAGGCGATTGTGGCGCGGTTGTAGGGGGGACGGTTTGGGCCCCCCCGGCCCCCCAAGTTTGGGGGGAGAACGATGGAGGCGGCAGGCGGCCGTCCCAGCTGGACAGAGACGGAACGCGCGTCCCTGTCGCGTGAGGCTAAAGTCCTCACGCTGAGGACGATAAGCCGGCTGAAGACCGGCTGTTTCCATGAGGCGGTAGGTGGTAGGACGAAGCGAGGCGCTCCACCCCCTCGTCATTCCGAGCGCACGAGGAATCTCTCGTTCGCGAACTGGGAGCCGAGATTCTTCGCAAGCTCAGAATGACAGCGACGCGTGGGCGCGAGCAGCGATACAGTTCCTGCCGCCCGCCGCCTTCGTCCGACCTCCGACCTCCGACCTCAAAGCCGGTGGCCGAAGTCGCTGCCGAGGACGAGCTCGTGGTCGCTCCAGGGGGTGCGCCATGCGTCGGTGGCGAAGCGGTCGAGGGCGAAGGGGGTTAGGTCCACGAGCGTGCCGCGGCCATCGACGATCTGCTGGGCGAGGACTTGGCCGATGGCGGGACCTTTCTTGAAACCGGCGCCGCTGAAGCCGAGGGCGAGGTGGAGACCGTCCGGACCAGCGGGGCCGAGGATCGGGTGAGCGTCGGGCGTCATGTCGTAGAGCCCGGCGTGGCCGTGCAGGGGAACGGCGGTGGCCATTGCCGGCATGCGCTGGCTGATGGTGGCGACGGCCAGGTCCGGGTAACCGGGGTCGGTGCGCTGCTCAAAGCGGTCGGGGTCGACCGGGTCGTGCTGGTCGCCACCGCTAACGCCGATCAGGGTGCAGCCGGGTCCCCAGGGGCGGCAGAAGAAGCCAACGGCGGTATCGAGATAGACGAAATGGGGCGCTTCGAGCGCGAGTGGCCGCTGGATGATCGCGACTTGCACGCGCATCGCCTCGAGGGGAACTGTAATGCCGAGCGGCGTCAGCAGGGGTGGCGACCACGGACCGGCGGCGCAGACGACGGTGTCGGTGGCGATCGTGCCGTCCGGCGTGCGGACGCCGCGAACCCGGTCGCCATCGGTGTCGAT
>JBBSNJ010000937.1:0-1334 GCA_038232775.1 Thermomicrobiales bacterium | reverse complement strand
CCTCCCCGGTGTCTCCCGCCGCGTTGGTCTTGCTCCCCCCGGGCCGCGCCGCCGGTCGGGTGGCCGACTAGCGGCGGGGGGGGTCCGGCCGGGGGCGGGGTGGGAGGGGGCCGGACCCGCGCGGCTGGCGCGGCGCCGCCCGGTCCCGCGCCGGCTCCGCGGCGGCCGGTCTTGACACGACCTGGTCGATATTATAATATCGACCGAATAGAAGCAAGCCGTCGACCAGCATCCCGTCTCGCCGCCGCGATGGTGCCCTCTCCGCCTTCGGGCGGGCGGGCACCCCTCCCCCCGAGGGCGATCAACGCTGGCGTTGGCCCGCACCCTGATCTCCCCCACCACCCCGGCCCGGCGCCGGCTCTCCCGCTCGGTCCTGCGCGAGAACCTCGCCGGCTACCTCTTCGCCAGTCCCTTCCTCCTCGGCTTCCTCCTCTTCTGGGCGCTGCCGCTCGCCGCCGTCGTCTACCTCAGCCTGACCGACTACGACCTCCTCACCCAACCCGCCTTCGTCGGCTTCGCCAACTACGAGCGGATGCTCTCGGCCGACCCCCTCTTCTGGAAGAGCCTGCGGGTCACCACCCTCTACTCGCTCGGCAGCGTCATCCTCCAGGTCGGCTTCGGCCTCGGCCTCGCCCTCCTCCTCAACCAGAAGGTCCGCGGTCTGGCCTTCTACCGCACCCTCTTCTACCTGCCGACCGTCGTCTCCGGCGTCGCCGTCGCCTACATGTGGCTCTGGGTCTTCAACCCCGTCGCCGGCATCGCCAACCAGTTGCTCGGCCTGGTCGGGCTCGAAGGCCGGAACTGGTTCTTCGACCTCGATTGGGTGCTCCCCACCTTCATCGTGATGAGCCTCTGGAACATCGGCGGCAGCATGGTCCTCTACCTGGCCGGTCTGCAGGGGGTGCCGACCGCCCTCTACGAGGCGTCCGAGCTCGACGGCGCCGGCCCCCTCCGCAAGCTCAAGGACGTCACCCTGCCGATGATCTCCCCCGTCATCTTCTTCACCTTCATCATCGGCATCATCAATTCGTTCCAGATCTTCACCAACGCCCTCGTCATCACCGAAGGCGGCCCCGCCAACTCGACCCTCTTCCTCGTCCTCTACCTCTACCGCAACGCCTTCGAGAACCTGCGGATGGGCTACGCCTCGGCCCTGGCGCTCGCCCTCTTCGCCGTCGTCCTCGTCCTCACCGCCATCTCCTTCCGCCTCTCCAAGCGCTTGGTCTACTACGAGAGCGAGCTCCGCTGAGCCGGGAGGGGATCGTGGCCGCCAGCACCACCGCCGTCCCGGATCGACGCCGCGCCCGGCCCCGCGCCCTCCAGGCGCTGCTGGT
>JBBSNJ010000936.1:0-1334 GCA_038232775.1 Thermomicrobiales bacterium | reverse complement strand
GACTGGTTCGCAAACCGGCTCCACGGTGGGCGGCCTTCGTGGTGGAGGGGGGCCGCTTGCTGCGTCCGTGGCCCGGTGGGCCATATGGGTGTCTTTTAAGGGGTTTGTGGGGCTTCGCCCGAGGGGCGCAGCAAGCGGCGCCCCTCCACGACGACGGTCGCCGACGGTGGAGCCGGTTTGCGAACCAGTCTCACGCGAGCGCCAACTGCCGCTCGTAGGCCTCCGGGCGGCGGTTGGCGAGCGACGGCAGTTCGGCCCGGATGCGGCGGAGGTCGGCGAAGTCGAGGTCGGCGACGACGACCGCCTCGCGGTCCGGGGCGTCGGCGAGGACCGTGCCCCAGGGGTCGACGACGAGGGCGTGGCCGTAGCAGCGGGCGCCGTCCGGCGGGTGGGGGCCGATCTGGGCCGGGGCGAGGACGAAGCACTGGTTCTCGACCGCACGCGCCCGCAGCAGCAGGTGCCAATGGTCCTTGCCGGTGTAGAGGGTGAAGGCGGCGGGGACGAAGAGGATCTCGGCGCCGTCGAGCGCGAGCAGGCGGTAGAGCTCCGGGAAGCGGAGATCGTAGCAGATGCTGAGGCCGACCGGGTGGCCGTCGACCTCGGCCGTCAGCGGGCGGTCGCCGGCGAGAATCGTGGCCGATTCCTTGGCGCTGACGTTGCCGGCGATCTCGACGTCGTAGAGGTGGATCTTGCGGTAGGCGGCCAGGATCTCGCCGTCCGGGTCGAAGAGGACGCTGGTGTTGGCGAAGCGGCCGGGGTCGTCGGTCCGCTCCAGGATCGAGCCGCCGAGGAGGTAGACGCCGTGCTGGCGCGCCTTGGCGGCGAAGCGGTCGGTGGTCGGGCCGGGGATCGGCTCGGCCTGGTCGGGGTGCGCCTCCTTGGGACCGAGGAAGGAGACGTACTCGGGGAGGGCGACGAGGCGGGCGCCCTTGGCGGCGGCCTCGTCGATCAGGCGCTCGGCGGTGTCCAGATTGGCGTCCTTGTCGGCCTGCGAGTTCATCTGGACGACGGCGACGCGGAGGGTGTCGTTCATCTCAGTGCTCCTCTTCGCTGTCTCGACGATCGGGTGTGCCGGGGGCCAGTGGCAGAGGCGAGCGCCGCCTCAGCGTCGCTCGGGGATCAATCCCCGAGCTGAAACGACGAACCCGGCCGAAGCCGGCTGACCAGGGGCCATCGATCCCCGCGCACCCTCGTGGTGCGTCGAGGCCGCAACTTTGCCCCGTCCCCTGGTAGGGGCGCCCCACCCGGCACCGGTGGGCGGGCCGCCAGGGCGGCGCGGGGGGCGGCCCGACCCAGCGCACGCCGTTGGGCCCGCCCCGCGCCCCCCGCAGGGG
>JBBSNJ010000935.1:0-1337 GCA_038232775.1 Thermomicrobiales bacterium | reverse complement strand
CGGCGGCGACGGTGGGCGAGCCGATCGAACAGGCGAGCGGTCACGGGTGATAGACTAATCGGAGACTAGTCAACTCGACGATGGTGGAGATGGCGATGAAGACGGTCGGTGCCTACGAGGCGAAGACCCACCTCTCCCGGCTGCTGGACGAAGTGGCGGCGGGGGAGACGATCACGATCACCAAGCACGGGACGCCGGTCGCGCAGCTCGTTCCGCCGCCGAGGAAAAGCCGTCCCGACATTGGTGCCTTGATGGATGAGTGGCTGGCGTATCGGAAGGAACACAACATCACGCTTGGGGACGACTTGACGATCCGGGACTTGATCGAAGAAGGGCGCCGTTATTGATGCTGACGCTCGACTCTTCGATCACGATGGCGTGGGTTTTCGAGGACGAATGGAGCCCCCTTGCGCAGTCGGTCTACGATCGGTTGCGGGGCGGGTTCGCTCACGTTCCCACGATCTGGCCGTTCGAGGTCGGCAACTCGCTCCTGGTCGGCGAGCGGCGGCACCGGTTGTCGCAGGCAGATGTCGTACGGTTCATGGCGGTGTTGCAGGGGTTGCCGATCGTGATCGACGTCGAAGCCGGTCTCGATATGGTGTTCGGACCTGTTTCCGCCCTGGCACGCGAGCACGGCTTGACGGTCTACGATGCCTGCTACCTGGAGTTGGCTCTTCGCCGGGGCGTACCGTTGGCGACGCTCGACCGGCGGCTGCGGCAGGCGGCGGCGCGGGTCGGCGTCCCGGTCGTAGAGGTGGAGACGGACGGTCTCGCGCCGTAGCGAGGGCGGTCGTGACGGCGGTCCGGCGCGGACCGGCGGTGGTCTCGGGCGTTCCCGCGGCACGAGGTGTGGGTGCCGAGGGCGGCGGCGATCAGGGCAAGGCCGAGCCAGGCGACTACCGCGGGCTGCTAGTCGTGGTCGCCCGCAGGGAGCGGAGGCGGTTGAGGGCGGCGGCCAGCTCGTGGGGGCGGGGGAGGCTCAGCTCGCCGGGGTGACCGGGGCCGCGGCCGAGGGCGTCGCGGCCCCCGCGCTCGATGGCGGCCAGGGCGTGGTCGACCAGGTCGCGGACGTCGCGGGGGCCGGCCGCGGTCTCGCCGAGGAGGCGGGCGATCGCTTCGGTCTGGCCCGCTTCCGCCAGTTGCTCGACGGCGGCGAGGTCGATCCGGTCTTGGCCGAGCTCGATCGCGTCGAGGCCGCGGCCGCGGGCGGTGGTCCGGTTGCCGCGGCGGAGGTCGATCGGCGCGGTGAGGCGGCGGGGGCGTGGGGGCTCGACCGCGCGGGCGGGGGGGAGGGCGCGGCCGGGGAAGCGGTCGCGGACCTCGCGGGCGCGGTCGGT
>JBBSNJ010000934.1:0-1347 GCA_038232775.1 Thermomicrobiales bacterium | reverse complement strand
GAGGCGGGGGCCGCGATCGACGTCAAGGACTACGCCCAAACCGGAACGCTCCGCCTAATCGGCGAGGTCGGCGGGGTGCCGAGCGTGACCGAGCCGCGCCTCGTCCCCCGGCATGGGCACGCCCAGATCATCCACGGCTTCGTCGACGCGATCCTGGACGGCACCCCAGTCAGCCCCAGCGGCGAGGAGGGTTTGGAGCGGGTGCGGCTGATCGAGGCGATCTACCGCTCGGCCGCGGAGGGCCGGGAGATCACGATCGGGGACTGAGGCGACGGGCGTCGGGCGTCGGGCGTCCATTGCCTTGTAGGGGCGCTGCTTGCTGAGCCCGTGGCCCGCGGGGCCACAGTGGTGGTGATGAACGAGATAGTCGGGCTACGCCCGACGGGCGCAGCAAGCAGCGCCCCTACCGTGACGGCCACGGCCTGACGCCGGTACCCCTTGCGCTTGACCCCTGGCCCCTGTCGAGATAGGAGGAACCGCGATGGCACCGATTCGGGTCACGGTGTGGAACGAGTACCGGCACGAGCGGGAGGACGAGCGCTACGCCAAGGTCTACCCGGACGGGATCCACGGCGCGGTCGCCGCCGGGTTGCGGGAGGAAGATGGCTTCCAGGTGCGGACGGCGACGCTCGACGAGCCGGAGCACGGCCTGACCGAGGCGGTGCTGGCCGAGACCGACGTCCTGACGTGGTGGGGCCACAAGGCCCACCCCGAGGTGCAGGACGCGGTGGTCGACCGCGTCCAAGCCCGCGTGCTCGAGGGGATGGGTCTGATCGTCCTCCACTCCGGGCACTACTCGAAGATCTTCAAGCGCTTGATGGGGACGTCGTGCGCCCTGAAGTGGCGGGTCGCCGACGAGAAGGAGCGCCTCTGGGTGGTCGACCCGAGTCATCCGATCGCGGCCGGGCTCGGGGAGGCGATTGAGCTGGAGCGGGAGGAGATGTACGGCGAGTACTTCGACGTGCCGCCGCCCCAGGCGCTCGTCTTCGTCTCCTGGTTCCCGGGCGGCGAAGTCTTCCGCTCCGGTTGCTGCTACGTCAGGGGGGCGGGCAAGATTTTCTACTTCCGGCCAGGGCACGAGAGCTATCCGACCTACTTCGTGCCGGAGGTCCGGCGGGTGATCGGGAACGCTGTCCGCTGGGCGGCGCCGAGCGGGGGGCCGACGCTGGAGTACGGCAACCGCCCACCGCTCGAGTCGCTGTAGCGGTCGCCGCCCACGCCAAGTTCGATGGGCCGGGTTCGGATCGGTCGGCACGTGTCGGGGCCGGAGGAGGGCGGGGAGGAGGGACGAGGATGGCTGAACGAGCGACGACCTACGACGTGATCGTGCTCGGGGGCGGCACGATG
>JBBSNJ010000933.1:0-1351 GCA_038232775.1 Thermomicrobiales bacterium | reverse complement strand
GTCCTCGGGGACCGCCGGCCGGTTATGGAGGCTCATATTTCGCGTGGCTCGGTCGAGCGCCTCGTTCGCCCGGCGAAAGGTCTCCCGCTCGACCAGGGGCGGGGCCGCCCCCTTGATGGGGGTCCAGGCCACCCGGCCCGCGTCGTCGACTTCACCGGGTTGTAGCCAGACCAACTTCCGCTTGCCGGTCCGTTTATCCGTCTGGTAGCGGGTCCGGAAGGCGAACGCCTCCCCGATATAGATGCGGTCCCGGACGATACGTTCGATGGTCGCAAGGGACCAGACCGCGCCGCCCCCCGGCGCGGGGCTGCCCTCGGATTGGAGTTGGCGACCGAGCGACCGTTTCGGGCTGCCCGCCGCAATACGCTCGAAGATCAGCCGGACGACCCAACTCTGCGCGGGGTTTTCGATCAGACTTCCCTTCGCCCCGTGGCCGGGGTTCTCCCAGGCGAATCCGTAGCGGGGGCGGCTGCCGGGGGTGAGCTTCCCGGACTCCGCCCGTGTCTTTACCCCGGCCATCGAGCGCTTGCGGATGTCTTCCCGCTCTTGGCTCGCTTGGTCCCCCGTCAGGGAGAGGAATACCCCCCGGAAGCGGCCATCCGGAATGTTGTCGGTCACGGATTCCAGGTGGTGAACGCCGGCCCGCCGTAGCTCGTAGCTGAACCATGGTAGCCCTTCGACGTCACGGAACACTCGATCGTACTTCCAGACCACGACCGCCTCGAAGCGGCCGGCCTTCGCGTCCTCCAGGAGCCGAATTGCCCCCGGTCGGGCATCAATGAGGAGCGCACCGGAGCGGGTGTCGTCATACATCGCCGCGACCTCCCAGCCCTTGCCCTCGCAGTAGGCGCGGCAATCCCGCTCTTGGAACTCCTTGCTGTGTCCCTTCTCCTGGTCTCGTGAACTCACCCGGAGCAGTAGCGCGGCCCTCGCGGTCATCCCTGCCTCTCCTTCATCGCCCGCGTGAACTCCGCGACTTCCAGCGATTGCACGTCGAGTGCGCGGCAGATCCGACCGGCGTTTGCGAGGGTCGGCACGTGCCGTCCGTTCTCGATGCGGTTGATCGTCTTCGTGTCCACGCCCGCCTTAGCCGCTAGCTCTTTCTGACTCATTCCCCGTTCGAGTCGAAGCTGCCGCAGCGACCGCGCCCGGTCCTTCGCGGCTCTAACGTCCTTGATCCAATCAGCGAATTGAGTGTCGGGCGACCAGCCTCGTGCGTCGATGGTTGTCATTCGATCCCCCCAAGCGCGGGAGCGGCCTTGCGACCGCCCCCTGTCTCGCCTTAGGCCGCTTTCGCGGCGTCGGCCTTCTCTGCCGCCAGCATTGCCTATGCCGCCACCCCCACTGTTGC
>JBBSNJ010000932.1:0-1367 GCA_038232775.1 Thermomicrobiales bacterium | reverse complement strand
GTGTCCAACCTGGCAATGCCGGCGATCGTCGGCCCCCCCGTCGAGCGACGCCTAGGGCGGGTCCGCTGGCTCTTCCTCTACCTGGCCGGCGGGCTGGCGGGTCAGGCAACAGGGGTCTCGTGGGAGCCGCGCGGCGCTTGGAACTCGGTAGCGATCCCGGGCCTGATCGGGGGCTGGTTCGTGCTCCAGGCGAAGGCCGTGGGCCTCGACCACCCTTAGCCCACGCTGGCGGCCATCGTTTGGCTCGGCCCCCTGGTCGGCGCCGCCGCCGCCAACGGTATCCTCACCGCCACACTCCTGCTCTCGGCCGCGGTCGCCTACCGGCCGTGGCGATCGGCGGCGGACTCGTCCTCCTCCTGCTGCCCGACAACCACGGACCCGCCTTGCACGCGGGAGCAGCGGCGGGCGCCTTGCTGCGGCGCCGCGCCGCCGCGACGTCCGCCGCCTCGGTCTGACCGGTCCGCTCTACGCCAGCGACGGCGACGGGACCGAGACCGCCAGCGCCATCCCGTCGAGCACTCCCCACATCGCCTCGAACTGGGGCCAATCGTAGTGCTCGTAGGTCCCGGTCGCCGGGTTCGAGACGTGGACCCCCGCCTCGTCGTAGCCGAAGGCGGTCACGACGTGGACGCCGGCCGCCACCGAGTAGCTGCCGTCGTCGCTCAGTCGCTGGCGGGTGTCGCCCCAGTAGGCAAGCCAGACGATCACGGGAACACCGGCGTCGAGCCGCCGCCGCAGCTCCGCTCCGTCCCCGAACGCGTAGAACGTCTCGGCCACGAAGCCGTGGCGATCGAGGACAGGGGCCAGCGCCTCGGGATAGACGCCGTAGTCGTCGGTGTTCCCCCACTGCCCGTCGATATCCCCCCGGAATCCCCGGTGCGGGTTCCGCGCCGCCGGCGTCTCGGCGACGAAGACCGACTCCGGCACCCCGGCGCCGAAGGCGGTGGTGGCGATGAAGGCCGCGGCGTACTCGCAGCTCAGGCTCCGCTCCTGGAAGTGGGTCGGGGTTCCCGGCACGAAGACCGCCGCCGGCGCCGAGGGACCGACCGGCGCCACCACCCACGCCACTTCTGTCGGCGGCAGCCCGGCCCCCATTGGCGACGGGGAGAACTCCGCCACCTCCCGCGGGCTCAAGAGCGGCCGGCCCAGCGTCCCCGCCCAGGCGGTCGCCGGCAGCACCCCCGTCGCGGCGCCCACCCCGACGCCGCCGACCGCCGCCGGGATCAACAGGCGCTGGTCGACCGGGATCAGGTCGGGCTCGGTGATCCCGTTGAAGGCGGCCAGCGACTCCGCGTCGAGACCGTATTCGGCCGCGATCGAGGCCAGCGTCTCCCCCACCGCCACCCGGTGGGCGCCAGCGACGAACG
>JBBSNJ010000931.1:0-1368 GCA_038232775.1 Thermomicrobiales bacterium | reverse complement strand
GGTCGTCGACCGTCTGCGGCAGCAGCGCCTGCTCGGTCGGGAGGAAGACGCTGACGTCGCCCGACGATGGATTGAGGGTGCCGACGAAGGCGACGACCAGCAGCGGCCAGAATTGGTGGACGACGGCGAAGCCGAGCCCGGTCGCCGCCATCAGCAGCGAGGCCCGCAGCAGGAGGAGCCGTCGCCCGAGCCGGTGGGCGACCAACCCGACCAGCAGCGTCAGCGCCGCCGAGCCGAGCAGGGCCGCGGTCGCCACCGCGCCGATCTCGAGGTTGTCGAACCCGATCGTCGCCTGGTGGACCGGCAGCAGCACGCTGACGAAGCCGTCGCCGAAGGCGCGGACCGCCCGCGCCGCCAGGAGGACGCGCGCGTCTGGCGATGCCCCCGGCGGGAGCAGCGAGGGGCGCCAGGAGCGCGGGTGGGGCATGCCGGCATCCTACTCTACGTCCATCCGGCCGGCCAACGGCCGCCGGCGAGGCGACGAGCCGGCGGGCGGGGCTCGTCGTCTTCCCCGGCGCCGACCGCCGTCACCGCCCAAGACCGCCGGGCTCCGACCTCGGTCGCTCCGCCGCCGCGGGCGGGGCTGCCGTTCCGGCCGACGTCGGCGGCCGGACGAGCGAGCGCGGTTCCCCCTCGAATCGACCATGGGGGCCGAGCTTGGCGTAGAATCGGCGAAGAGGTTCGGGGCCGCCCTCGTCTGGGGCGGAACGGACCGTCGCCGGCCCGCCCCGATCGGGCGACCACGACAGCGCAGAGGAGCGATCCCGATGGACCACGAAGCGTTCGACGATCTCGTCGAGGCCGGAACGAGCGCGGCCGGTGCCGACCGGCGGACGGTCCTCAGGCGTTTGGCCGGTGGTTTGGCCGGCGGCCTGGCCGCGCTGGCGGGCGGAGAGGCCCTCGCCGTCACGGAGAAGCGCAGGCAGCGCAACAGCAACCGGAAGCGGCGATCGAGGACGTTCAGGATTGATATCGACCGGGATCGGGGCGGTAACGGGTCGAACAATACGCCCAGTCCGACACCGGTCTAGCGGCGGGTCGAGGCTGAACCGTCGCCCCGTCCCGCGGTGGGGGCAACGCAGGCGTCGCCCGCCGACGGCCGAACCGGGCGATGCGGGAGGCGCTCCTCCCAGGCGCACGACGGTTGAGGCACCACCTGGGTCTGTCGCCCAAGCTGTCACGGCGAGCCGGTCGGGGAATCCGTCGCGTTCGTGGAACTCACGGATTCCTCGACCGGCTCGGCTTGGTGGAGGTGATGATCCCAGTGGAATCAGTGGTGAGCTGCGCCGGCACACCATAGTCGGCTCGGCGGCGGGCTCCGCTTCCCGTTCTAAGATGATCGACGCCTCCTCGTCGGCGTAGAGGCCC
>JBBSNJ010000930.1:0-1377 GCA_038232775.1 Thermomicrobiales bacterium | reverse complement strand
CGACCAGCAGGGTCACGAGCAACGCCGGCACCCAAACGATCGCCGGCGGCCGCCGCGCCCCGACCGCGCGCGGCCGCCGCCGGGTCGGCGCGACGGGCGCCGCCGGCGCCGGCCCGAGCCCCGGCAATCCTGGCCGGAGCGTCGTCCGCGCCGCGCGGGGTCGGAGCGTCAGCACCTCGTCCTCTCCGGGGTCACGGGTCGCCCGCGGTCGCCGCCGGCCCGGCGGGATATCCGAGCCAGCCAGTCGGGATTGAGAGAGAGGCTAGCCGGGGCGACGCCGCGCTGTCAAGCCGCTGCGGTACCCTTGCCCGAGCCCACGACCGGGACCGGGGCCGGAGCCCGAGCGACACCCCGCCGGGCGGCTGCCCCTCGTGGCCCGAACCGTCCCCCTGCGAGCGAACCACCCCGACCACCGACCGGAGGAACCCGACCGATGACGCCTGTCCAGAACCGTCGCCCGTCCCTCGCGCTCGCGCTCGGCCTGATCGCGGCGTTCGGCCTGGTCCTGCCGGTCCTCACCGGCCCGGGAGTCGCCGGCCAAGCCGCAACCCCGCCGGCGACCGCCTCCCCGGTCGCCGCCGCGGCCGCCCCGCGCTGCGCGGACGGCACCGCCGGCGCGGTCGGCGTCGGCGACCCCTATTTCCCGACGATGGGGAACGGCGGCTACGACGTCCAGCACTACGACCTCGACCTCGATCTCGACGTCGCAACCGGCGCGATCAGCGACGGCCGGGCGACGATCACCGCCCTCGCCACCCTCGACCTCTGCGCCTTCAACCTCGACTTCGCCGGCCCGGCCATCGACGCGGTCGCCGTCGACGGCGCCCCGGCCGCCTTCGCCCGCCGCGGCGCCGAGCTGACGATCACCCCCGCCGCGCCGATCGCGGGCGGCGCGGAGTTCCGGGTCGCGGTCGCCTATCGCGGGGTGCCGGGAGCGCCGCCGCTCGGTCCGGTTTCCCCCCCTGGCGCCGAACCAGCCCCGGCGATTAAGGAGATCTTGGGGGAGCAGTACGGCGAAGGGTGGTCGGTTGGGCGGCGGGAGATCTTCGTCGCCGGCCAGCCGCGCGGGGCCGAGGTCTGGTACCCGGTCAACGGTCACCCGGCCGACAAGGCGACCTACCGGCTCCGGCTGACGGTGCCAAAGCCGTTCGCCGTCGTCGCCAACGGCACCTTGGTCGAGCGGATCGACGAGGGAACGGCGACCACCTCGGTCTGGGCCGCCCGCGACCCGATCGCCAGCTATCTGGTCACCCTCCACGCCGGCGAACTGGTGATCGAGGAGTCGACCGGGCCGGGCGGGCTGACGATCCGCAACGCGTTCGCGGCCGGGGTGCCGGCCGCCCAGCGCCGGGTCTTCGACCGGATGCCGGCGATGAT
>JBBSNJ010000929.1:0-1377 GCA_038232775.1 Thermomicrobiales bacterium | reverse complement strand
TGTCGTCGGGGTGGGCGACGACGAGCATGTAGGTCTGGAAGTCGTCGGTCAGCAGGGTCGGCATCGGTGGCTGGTGTCCTCTTCGGTCGAACGTCGGGTCGCGGTGGGGCCGGCGGATCGCGTGGATCTGGGTCGCCGCTGTCGGCCGGTTCGGTCAGCTGCCGCGCGGCGGCGGCGGGCGGCGCACGGAGGTCCGTCCCCCATCTTACGCGGAGTCGGGCCGGGACCGAGCTGCGCGGATCGCGGCCGGGAGATCGGCCAGCGCGTGCGGCGTTTGCTCTCCCGACCGCAGGTCCTTGAGCGCCGCCCGCCCTTCGGTCAGCTCCGCCGCGCCGGCGATCACTGCCAGGGGGATGCCGCGGCGGTCGGTCTGCTTGAGCTGGTCGCCGAGGGAGCGGTGGGGCAGGAGCGAGAGGTCGACCCGGAGGCCGGCGGCGCGGAGGTGGGCGGCGAGGCGGGCGGCGGCGCCGACCGTGTCGGGGAAGGGGAGGACGGCGACGTCGGCGACGCTGGCCGGGACCGGCAGCAGCCCGTGCTCGAGGACCACCTCGACGATCCGTTCTAGACCGAGCGAGATGCCGGTCGCCGGGATCGGGCGGCCGAGGAAGCCGCCGACGAGGCCGTCGTAGCGGCCGGCGCCGGCGACGGAGCCGACCTTGGGCTCGGTCACCGTCGCCTCGTAGACGGGGCCGGTGTAGTAGTCGAGGCCGCGGGCGAGGGCCGGGTCGAGCCGGTAGACGCCGGCGGGGACGCCGAAGTCGGGCAGCAGGGCGAAGAGCTCCGCCAGCTCGTCCAGGGCGGCGACGGCTTCGGGGACGGCGCCCAGCCGGTCCCGCATCATCGCCAGGAGGTCGGCCGGCTCGCCGGTCGCGGTCGTCAGGTCGAGGACGCGGTCGGCGGCGTCGGCGGCGATCCCGGCGGACGCCAGCTCGCGGGCAACCCCGTCGCGGCCGATCTTGTCGAGCTTGTCGATGGCGCGGTAGAGGCCCGTCGCCTGGGCCTCGGGGACGCCGGCGGCGTGGCCGATCCCCTCCAGCAGCCGGCGGTGGCTGACGTGGATGGTGAAGTTGGGGAGACCGACGGCCGTCAGCGCCTCGGCCATCACCGCCACCACCTCGGCGTCGGCCAGCATCGCGGCCGAACCGGCGATGTCGGCGTCGCACTGCCAGAACTCGCGGAAGCGGCCGCGCTGGGGGTTCTCGGCCCGCCAGACGGGGGCGATTTGGTAGCGCTTGAAGGGGAGGACGAGGTCGTTCTGGTGCATGGCGACGACGCGGGCGAGGGGGACGGTTAGGTCGTAGCGGAGGCCGACGTCCCGCCCGCCCTGGTCGGCGAAGCGGTACATCAGCTTCTCGTTTTCGCCCGCCTTGCCGGTCA
>JBBSNJ010000928.1:0-1378 GCA_038232775.1 Thermomicrobiales bacterium | reverse complement strand
TCCCCTCTCCCGCGCACGGGCGAGCGGCCGGGGGTGAGGGCTGCTTTCCGGCAAACCGAAGCCGATCACCCGCACCCCGTCTCGATTGGACCGGCCCGCTCCCGCCTGTCCCGAGGCAGAGAGGGAGCGGGGAGTCGGAGGCTACTGCTCGCCGAGCCACCAGTTTTCGGCGTCCCAGGTGGAGTACTCCCAGGTGGAGACGGTGAAGCCGTGGAGCCGGTCGGCGTAGACGCTCCCCTCGCTGAACTGGAAGATCGGGAAGGTGACCAGGTCCTCGCGGAGCGCGGTCGCGACGTTGCAGAAGTTGGTGCGCCGCTCCTCGACGTCCGGCGTGCTGTTGGCGGCGTCGATCCACTGGCCGACGTCGTCGCGCACCCAGCGGTAGAAGTTGTCGCCGCTCGGGTTCTCGGCGCTCGGGACTTGGCTCGGGTGGAAGTAGCGCTCGATGTCCTTGCCCGGCTCGGCGAAGAAGCCGCCATCGTAGAGGAGCAGGTCGTAGTCGCCGAGTAGGCGCGGCGACTGGTCGTCCCAGGTGCCGAAAATGACGGCGAAGTCCTGGTTCTCGATCCGAAGATCGACCCCGACCGCGGCCAGGTCTTCCTGGACCGCGAGCTCGACCAGCTCGAGGGTCGAGAAGCCGGTGTAGCCGTTCATCGAGAGGCTGAGCTCGGTTCCGTCGGCAACATCGGGCACGGCGTGGGCTTCACGGACGCCGTCGCCGTCCTCGTCGCGCCAGCCGGCTTCGTCGAGCAATTGGGCGGCGCGGGCGGGATCGTAGGCGAACGGTTCCACCTGGCATTGCAGCCACCCGACGTCGAGCGGGGAATCGAGGTCGAAGACGCGGCCTTCGAGCAAGTCCTGGTTAATGCGGGTGCGGTCGACGGCGAGGGTGATCGCCTCCCGCACGCGGTGGTCGCCGAGGATCGGGTGGGGCGGGGCGGCGGCGGGGTCGCCGTCGAAGGGTCGGGAGAGGTTGAAGCGGAGCTCCATCACCCAGATGCCTGGGGCGATCCGGCCGGTGCCGGTCCCCGCCTCCTCGATCTGATCCTCGGCCGCGTCGCCGGCCCAGAGCATGACCTGAGCGTCCCCTTCGATCATGCGGGCGGTCCGGGCCTCCTCCGCCGGGACGACGAGGAAGGTGATGCCGTCGAGGTAAGGCTTGCCTTCCTCCCGGTAGTTCTCGTTGCGGACGGTCGCCAAGTACTGGCCGGAGGCCCACTCCTGGAGGGCGAAGGGCCCGGTCCCAACCGGGTCGCGGTTGAACTCCCAGTTCCGCATCTCGGAGACGGGGCCGGTCGCGTGCTCGGGGAGGAGCCACGGGAACTGGTCGAGGTAGCCAGCGTTGAAGGTGGAATAGGCGACGACGGCCGTCGTCGGG
>JBBSNJ010000927.1:0-1384 GCA_038232775.1 Thermomicrobiales bacterium | reverse complement strand
GCCAGCCCCCCCTGGCCGATCGACCTGGTCAACGGCGACCACTTCCTCGGCGCCTCCTCGACCCCCTCGGCGATGGCCGGCTACCCCATCGTGATGGTGCCGGCGGGGTACGCCTTCGGGCTGCCGGTCGGGATCAGCTTCATCGGCGGCGCTTGGAGCGAGCCGACCCTGATCCGCCTCGCCCACGCCTTCGAGCAGGCGACCCAGCTCCGGCAGTCGCCCCGCTACCTCCCCTCGACCGTCGTCCCCCTCGGCGGGCTGACCACGGCGCGGGCGGCGGTGGCCGCGGCCTCCCCGGCGGCCTCCCCGCCGGCGGTCGCCGGGGAGGCCGCGGGGAGCCCGGAGGCTGCCGCGACGCCGGAGGCGACGACTTAATCGAGCCGCCCCACCGGAGGCGTGCCGGGTCGTGGCCGGTCGGCCGAGCCTCAGCCGTCGACGCGGTCAACGATGACCCCGGCGCCCGGGACAGGGCGCCGGCCGGGTCGAACGACCGAACGGCCGCGATCATCGTGGCGCTCGCCGCCGCCTGGCACGCCGGGTGCGCGCTCGGCTCCCGCCGCCGGAGCGCGCGGGCGGGGCAGCGGAGCGAGGAGGAGGAATCGATGCGGCTGATCGCGGTGATCGTGCTGATCGGCGTCCTGGGGTTCGCCGTCGTGGTCCGGCCGGCTCCGGCCCAAGACACGGGCACGCCGGAAGCGGGGACGATCGCGGACCTGGAGCTGTTCGAGGTTGCCTCGAACGACCACACCGAGGGGACGGTCGCCTACGACCAGAACCCGCCGGCCGGCGGACCGCACAACCCCGTCTGGCAGAACTGCGGCTTCTACGACGAGCCGGTCCGCAACGAGCACGCCGTCCACTCCCAGGAGCACGGCGCCGTCTGGGTCACCTACCGGCCCGACCTGCCGGAGGGCGAACTGGCCCGGCTGCGCCGCCTGGCCGACCGCAGCGATTACCTCCAGGTCAGTCCCTACCCCGAGCTGCCCGCCCCGGTGGTCGTCTCCGCCTGGGGGGCGCGGGTCGAGTTGGACGGAGCGAACGACCCGCGCCTGCGCCAGTTCGTCCGCCAGTTCGCCGAGCAGGGGCCGGAGCCGGGCGCACCGTGCACCGGCGGCACCGACGAGACGGCCCCGCCGGCGGCCGGCACCCCGGTCGCCACGCCCGCCACCCCGACCGCCTGACCCAGACTCCGGGCGAGCCGGCGTGGTTCGTCCTCCCCGCTGCCGGTGCGGGGGAGCGGGGGAGCGGGGAACGGGAAAGAGGGCCAGCCCGATCGCCTACGACGAACTTCGGCTGAACCGTGGGGGTGGCGGCGCCGGCCCTCACCCCCCTAGCCTCCTCTCCCGGTGCGCGGGAGCGGGGGAGCCGAAGGCGAAGCGATCAT
>JBBSNJ010000926.1:0-1388 GCA_038232775.1 Thermomicrobiales bacterium | reverse complement strand
GCCTCGCCCGCGCCGCCGCCCAGATCGTACACTTGTTCTGTGAGTGAGGGGCAGCCGGCGGGCCACGGGACCGCCGAGACGCGAACGGTCATCGACCAGCGGACGGAGATTCGGACGGGGCTGTTGGCCTGGTTCGCCGCCAACGGGCGCGATCTGCCGTGGCGGCGGACGCGCGATCCGTACGCCATCTTGGTCTCGGAGGTGATGCTCCAGCAGACCCAGGTCGATCGGGTCGTCCCGTACTTCCGGGCGTTCCTCGAGCGGTTTCCTGACGTCGCCAGCTTAGCCGCGGCCCCCACCGCCGAGGTAATCAGGGCCTGGGCCGGTTTGGGCTACAACCGGCGCGCCGTCAACCTCCAGCGGACGGCGCGGGCCGTCGTCGACGAGTTCGGCGGCCGCTTCCCTAGCGAGGTCAAGGTGCTCCGGGCGCTGCCGGGGATTGGACCGTACACGGCCGGTGCGGTCGCCTGCTTCGCCTTCGAACAGGACGTCGCCTTTCTCGACACGAACATGCGGCGGGTCATTCACCGCCTCTTCGTTGGTCCGGACGTGCCGTCTCCCTCCGCCAAAGAGCGGGAGCTGGTGGCGATCGCCGCCCAGGCGATCCCGCCGGGCGATGGCTGGATCTGGAATCAAGGATTGATCGAGTTCGGTGCCCTCCAATGCACCGCCAGGCGCCCTGCCTGCGTCGTCTGCCCGCTGCAGCGGGCCTGCCGCGCCTACCCCACGATCCAGGGACGGATCGCCGAGCGGACACGGGGGGCAAGGTCGGAGGCAGCCGAGCCGTTTCAGACGTCGAACCGCTACTTCCGGGGCCGGGTCGTCGCCGCCCTGCGCGAGTTGCCGCCGGAGGCGAGCGAGGTCGGGCTCGATCTGCGGACGCTGGGGCCGCTCGTGCGGGAGGGATTCGGTGAGGCAGATCTGCCCTGGCTACGGGGGGTCGTCTCTGGGCTGAGTCGCGACGGGCTGGCGATGGTCGCCGAAGAGACGCCGCCCTACGACGCGGGCGAGACCGACGACCAGGGCGCGGTCCGGGTCCGTCTGCCCTGAGCCTGATAACACCGCGTAGGGCCGCCGGGTCGGAGATCGTTGGAGAGAGATGGGGTCGTGCCGAAGCACTCCGCGACGAACCAGGCCGAGCCCGATCCGCCGATCCTGCCGCTCGACGCAGCCGCCCTGTCCGAACTCCAGGAGGCGGTCGTCGCCTGGTTCGCCGCCGAGGGTCGCGACCTGCCTTGGCGCCGGACGCGCGATCCGTGGCGGGTGCTGGTCTCCGAGATGATGCTCCAGCAGATCCGGGTGTCGCGGGCGGCCCCCTTCTACGAGGCGTTTGTGGCTCGCTTCCCCGACCCGGCGGGGTTGGCTGCCGCTCCCGTCGCGGAGGCGAT
>JBBSNJ010000925.1:0-1416 GCA_038232775.1 Thermomicrobiales bacterium | reverse complement strand
CGCGGCGCGGCCCGCGGCCGAACTCGGCTACGAGGTATGGCTCGGCTCGACCGTCCAGGAGGAGAACGGTTTGTTGGGAGCCTCCAGCCTGGTCGACGAGCTGCCGTTCGCGGCCGCGGTGGCGATCGACGTCGGGTTGACCGGAGATATCCCCGGCCCAGACGCTCGCGACTTCCCGGCCAAGCTCGGGGCCGGGCCGACGATCGTCTTCCACGACGGTTCCGCCGCCTACTCGAGCCGCCTCTCGCACCGATTGCTAACGCTGGCCGGTCGAGACGGAACCCCGGTGCAGCGGGCGGTGTTCCAGCACTACGGTAGCGACGGGGCGGCGCTGATCCGGCGCGGGGTCGAGACCGCGCTCCTGACCGTCCCCTGCCGCTACACCCACTCTCCGGTCGAGACGGTCGACCTGGGGGACGTCCGGCACTGCGTCGATCTCCTGGTCGCGCTGGCGACCGACCGAGAGGAGGCCGGCCGTGGAGGCTGAGGCCGATTCGGGCGCGACCAGAGCCGAAGCGGCGGCGGAAGCGGCGCGGAGCGAGGTGCTGCTGCGGGATGTCCTCGCCGCCGCCGACCGCCTCCTGGCGCTCGACCTCGACGCGTCGGCGCCGGCCGCCGCCTTTTCGCCCGACTGGCCAGAGACGGACCGGTGAGCGCTCCCACCGCTCCCCTGCCGACCCTGCTCGAGGCGGCCGCCGCGCTCCGTGCCGGTTCGCTTTCTCCGGTCGAGCTGACGCGGGCCGCGTTGGCTCGGATCGAGGCGACGGAGCCGGTGATCCACGCCTTCGTCGCCGTCCTCGCCGACGAGGCGTTGGCCGAGGCGGCCGACGCGGAGCGGGAGCTGCGGGCCGGCCGCGACCGGGGACCGCTCCACGGCTTGCCGGTCGCGATCAAGGACATCGTCGACGTCCGGGGCCAACCGACGCGGGCGGGATCGGCGGCGCTGGCCGGGGTGCCGCCGGCCATCGCTGATGCGCCGGTGGTCGCTCGCCTGCGCGAGGCGGGGGCGGTGATCATCGGCAAGACGGTGACCCAGGAGTTCGCCGCCGGCGTGGTCAGTCCGCCGGCCCGCAACCCGTGGGCGCCCGACCGCGTGCCCGGCGGCAGCTCGGGTGGCTCGGCCGCGGCGGTGGCCGCCGGCTGCGTCGTCGCCGCGATTGGGAGTGACACCGGGGGCAGCATCCGCTGCCCGGCGGCGGTGACCGGGATCGTGGGACTGAAACCGACCTACGGCGCGGTCCCGACGGGGGGCGTCGTCCCGCTCTCCTGGTCGCTCGACACCGTCGGCCCGCTGGCGCCGACCGTCGGTGACGCCGCGGCCGTCCTGGCCGCGATCGCCGGGGGACCGAGTGGACGCCCCGGCGGAAACGCCAGGGGCGCTGAAGACCTGGACGCCGAGGGCATGGGCGACGGCCT
>JBBSNJ010000924.1:0-1427 GCA_038232775.1 Thermomicrobiales bacterium | reverse complement strand
GGCGCCCCGGCCCCCGCCGCGGGCGGGCGATTCCCAACCTCCGCCGCCCAGTGAAGCCCGGATCGACCCTTCGGACGATCCCGGTTCCGCTCCGGGCGAGTAGGCTCTGTCCGAACCCCGGCCGGTTCCGGTCGCCGGTGGTCGCCGTTTCTCCACCGAGCGTTCACATTCCCGCCGCATCCGTCGCCGATCATGGGGCTGGGGAGGAGCGAGCGCGACCTCCGGAACCGCCCTCGACCGTATCGTTGGGGCGGGTCGGCGCGTTCACCCCCGAGGAACCCCGGGGCGATCCGCGCGCCGTCTGCCCCGGCGTACCGCACTCGCGCGGCGAAGCTGCCCAACCAGCCAGCAGCCGAGCAGCCGAGCAGCCGAGCATCGAGGAGGGAAGCAGCATGGCCAACCGGCCCCAACGATCCCCGAGCGAGCATCCCAACGGGGCCAACGGCCACGTCCCCGCCCCCGCCACCGCCGCCGCGGGCGGCGACGCCATCATCCGGGCCGAGGGGGTGGTCAAGACCTACGACACGGGGACCGACCAGGTCCAGGCCCTGCGCGGGGTCGACTTCGCGGTCGGCCGCGGCGAGATGGTCGCCGTCATGGGCCCGTCCGGCTGCGGCAAGACGACCTTGCTCAACTGCCTCTCCGGCCTCGACGACGTCGACGCCGGCCGCATCTGGCTCGAAGGCGAGGATCTGGCGGCGATGGGCGACCGCAAGCGGACCGACTACCGCGCCCGCCGGATGGGCTTCATCTTCCAGGTCTACAACCTGCTCCCCGTCCTCTCCGCGGTCGAGAACGTCGAGCTGCCGCTGCTCGTCTCCGGGGTCCGCACCAAGGAGGCGCGCCAGCGCTCGCTGGCCGCCCTGGAGACGGTCGGCCTCGTCCAGTGGGCCAAGCACCGCCCGGCCGAGCTCTCCGGGGGCCAGCTCCAGCGCGTCACGATCGCCCGCTCCCTCGTCAACGACCCCGCCATCGTCTGGGGCGACGAACCGACCGGCGCCCTCGACTCGGCGACCGCGACCGAGATCATGGACCTCCTGCGCGACCTGAACCGGCGCGCCGGCCTGACCCTGGTCCTCGTCACCCACGACCCCGGCGTCGGCCAGCAGTGCGACCGCATCGTCCTGATGCGCGACGGTGAGATCGTCGGCGAAGCGGCGGGCGCCCCGGTCGCCGGCGAGCGCGTCATCTCGACCCAGGTGGTCGCCAGTCGTTAGGCGTGAGGGGGTGGGCGGCGGGATGAGGGTGCCGGGGAAGATGGCCGGGTGCACGATCGCCGTCGCCCCGCCGCCCGGCCCTAAAGGGACCGGGCTGAGGCGACGAAGCCCCCTAAACGGGGCTACGACCACCGCCCATGCTGCGCCGATCCGGGTGCAGTCGGCTTCAGCCGGGTTCGTCGTTTCAGCCCGGTCCCTTTAGGGCCGGGC
>JBBSNJ010000923.1:0-1428 GCA_038232775.1 Thermomicrobiales bacterium | reverse complement strand
CGATTATGTCTCGTTCGTGCCGGTCGATCCCTTCTACCGGATCTTCTTCCCCGACGGCGACCACTTCGACTACTCGGGCGACAGCGACCGGATGATCGCCGAGATCCGCCGCTTCAGCGACGACCCGGCCGACGTCGCCGGCTACCGGGAGTTCGTCCGCCGCACCGAGCGGATCTTCGCCAAGGGCTTCACCGAGCTGGCCGACCGTCCCTTCCTGCGGGTCGCCGACATGCTCAAGGTCGCGCCCGACCTGATCCGGCTCGAGAGCTACCGCAGCGTCTACGGCTTCGTCGGCCGCTTCGTCAAGGAGGAGCGGCTGCGCCAGGTCCTCTCCTTCCACCCGCTCCTGGTCGGCGGCAATCCCTTCCAGACGACCAGCATCTACACCCTGATCCACTACCTGGAGCGCCATTGGGGGGTCTGGTTCGCGCTCGGGGGCACCGGGGCGATCGTCGACGCCCTGGTCCGCCTCTTCGGCGAGCTCGGGGGCAAGCTGGAACTGAACGTCGAAGCAGACCAGATCCTGACCTCGGGGGGGAAGGCGACCGGGGTCCGGCTCGCCGATGGGCGGGAGTTGGCGGCCGACATCGTGGTCTGCAACGGCGAGGTGGCCGCGGCCTACGAGCGTCTGCTGCCGGCGGCGGCGCGGCGCAAGTACACCGACCGCAAGCTGGCCCGGATGCGCTACTCGATGTCGCTGGTCGTGATCTACTTCGGCACCGACCGCCGCTACCGCGGGGGGGACGGGCCGGAGCTGGCCCACCACGACATCATCCTCGGCCCCCGCTACGGTCCGCTCTTGGCCGACATCTTCACCAAGAAGCGCCTGGCCGAAGACTTCTCGCTCTACCTCCACGCGCCGACACTGACCGATCCGTCGCTGGCCCCGCCTGGCTGCGAGGCGTTCTACGTCCTCGCCCCGGTGCCGCACCTGGGGGCGAAGGGGATCGACTGGGCGCGGGAGGCGAAGCCGTACCGCGACCGGATCATGCACTTCCTGGAGGAGCACTACCTGCCGGACCTGGGGAAGCACCTGGTGGTCGAGGAGATGATCGACCCCCGCCACTTCGCGGGGACGCTCAACTCCTACCTCGGCTCCGCCTTCTCGGTCGAGCCGATCCTGACCCAGTCGGCCTGGTTCCGCCCCCACAACCGGTCGGAGGAACTGCCGAACCTCTACTTCGTCGGCGCCGGCACCCACCCCGGCGCCGGCCTCCCTGGCGTCCTCTCCTCGGCCAAGATCGCCGACGACCTGATCGCGGAGGCAGCGGCCGGGTAATACGGAATCCGGGTGATCAGTCGCGTTTGCCGGCGAGAGGCCCTCACCCCCGGCCCCGGGCCCGCCCCGGGGGGGGGGGGGGGCGCCGGGCCGGGGGCGGGGGGGGGCGGGGGGACCCCGCGGCGGTGGCCGGGGGGGGGGGGGGGGGG
>JBBSNJ010000922.1:0-1430 GCA_038232775.1 Thermomicrobiales bacterium | reverse complement strand
GAACGTCATCGGTCGTCGATCGGTATCGTCCACAACATCATCGCACCCAAGTTTTTGCGTGTCGTTTTGCCGGTTTTTCGTAGCCACCAACGTCTTTCGCGCCCAGACTGAGAGTTCGCCCCTGGCCGGACCCACCCCGCCCAGCCAGGGGGGTCCAGTCGCCTGCCGGTCCGCTGGAGCGGTCGGTCGCGCGCCACGATCAGAGGGAGTCGGCCCGATGCAGAACTCCTCACGCTCCTCGATCCCCACCGCCGGCAACCGGAGCGTCCGGCCACCGAGCTCCGTCGCCGGACCGGCCTCCGTCGTCATCGCCGCCGAGCGGGCGACCCCGGCGCCTCCCCGCGCCGCCTCGGCCGAAGACTGGGCGCTCGTCGCCGCTCTGCGGCGGCGCGAGGAAGCGGCCTTCGTCACCCTCGTCGAACGCCACCACGCGGCGCTGCTGCGCCTGGCCCGGACCTGGGTGACCGACCCGGCGGTCGCCGAGGAGGTCGTCCAAGAGACCTGGCTGGCGCTGCTCAACGGGATCGATCGCTTCGCCGGGCGCTCCTCGCTCAAGACTTGGTTGATCGGCATCCTCGCTAACCGCGCCAAGAGCCGCGCCGTCCGCGAGCACCGCAGCGTCCCCTTCTCCGCGCTGCGACGCGGCGACGAGGCGGGACCAGGAGACGAGATCGAGCACTTCCTGCCCGCCGGCGACCCCGGAGCCGGCCGCTGGGCATGCCCCCCGCGGGCCTGGGCCGACGCGCCCGAGGCTCGGCTTCTGCTCAAGGAGATCCACGCCCGCCTGCTGGCAGCGATCGAGGCGTTGCCCCCCGGCCACCGGGCAGTGATTCTGCTCCGCGACGTCCACGGCCAGACGGCGGAGGAGGCCTGTAACGCCCTCGGTCTCTCCGCGACCAACCAGCGCGTGCTGCTCCACCGCGCCCGAGCGAAGGTGCGGGCCGCGCTCGGGTCCTACCTGGGAGAGGGGGAAGCACCCGCCCATGCCCGCCGAGCCGACGTGCCAAGCGATTGTTGAGCTCGCCGTGGCGCAGCTCCGGGTCACCGCGTCCCCGACGCTCTCGCCACCGGTCGCGGCCCACCTCGCCGCCTGTCCCGACTGCCGGACCTACCTCGAGCAGATCCAGCGGACGGTCCGGCTGCTCGGCTCCTTGCCGGTGGAGCCCGTCTCCGCCGAAACGAAACTCGATCTCATCGAGCGCTTCCGCCGGTGGAAGGCGATCTCGCCGGCGCCAGCACCCGCCGCCGGTGCCGGCGCCTCCCCCACCGCGGCGGGCGGGGCGGAATGACGCCCAAGCACCCCGGCGTCTCCCCCACCGGTACCATCACCGTCGGTGCGGGGCGACGGCCGGCGATCAGTTCGAGAGGAAAGCCGAAGGGTCGACTCCACGTCCGGGGGAACCTCCCCACCCCTCCGGTCCCATGCTGAG
>JBBSNJ010000921.1:0-1439 GCA_038232775.1 Thermomicrobiales bacterium | reverse complement strand
GAGGAGCGGGTGGGCTCGATCCACGACCTGCTGGCAAAGGGCGGCGAGGGCAGGGCGTCGATGCTGCAGGACGTCGAGGGGGAGCGGAAGACCGAGGTCGAGGTGGTCAACGGCGCGGTGCTGCGGGAAGGGGAACGCCTCGGGCTCGACGTGCCGCTCAACCGGGCGATGGTCGCCCTGATCGGGGGGCTGGAACGATCGTGGCGGCGGGCGGAGGAGGCGTAGGACGATGACGACTCGGATCGGCTTTCTGGGCGTCGCTGGTTACGAAGTTGTCGGCCCCGAGTTTCGGTTGTTGATCGATCCCTTCCTGAGCGGGAGCCCGGTGCCGACCGCCGACCCGGACGGAATCGCGACGCCGGACGTGATCCTGGTCTCCCACGCCGCCTACGACCACCTCGGCGACACGGCGCAGATCGCCCGGCGGACGGGAGCGCCGGTCGTTTGCGGCGGCGAGGTGCGGGCGATGCTGGAAGAGGAGGGCGTTCCGGCGGCGCAAATCCAGGCGACGACGTGGGGGATCGTGGTCGAGGTCGGGGGAGTGGTGGTGCGGCCCGTCGAATGTCACCACTGGTCGCAGGGGCGACTCCGCTCCGGGCAGTTCGTGGCCGGGGTGCCGATGGGATTCATCGTCGAGACTGAGCCCGGCGTCTCGCTCTACCACTACGGCGACACCGCGCTCTTCTCGGACCTGAAGCTGATCGGCGAGTTGTACCGGCCGACGGTCGGCATCCTCGGCTGCGCCAACCCGGATGAGCTGCTGGCCGCTGCCCCGGGGCCGGGGCGCCTCCTGACGGGGGAGATGTCGCCGCTCGAAGCCGCGATGGCGGCCGAGTTCCTCGGGCTGGAGGTCGCGATCGCCAGCCACTACTTCGATCCCGGCCAGGCGGACGTGAAGGCGTTTCTGGAGGAGGTCCCGAAGCAAGACTCGACCGGCCGGCGCCAGGTGGTGGCGCCGGCGCCGGGCGAGACGCTGACGGTCGCAGCCGGCACCAACGGGCGGCTCGCGGTGGGGCGGGACGCGACCGGCAGGGAGCGATAAGCGCGTCCGCCCCAGCGGCCGGCCGGTCTCCTCCTCGTCAGACGGACCCTGGGCGATCGATCGGCCCCGCTTGTCGGCCCTCCTACCGGAATAGGGGCGGATCATGGGTGTTCCCGGCGGTCCGCGACCACGTTCCCCCGTGCCCCTGTCACATGAACCAGGAGAGGGGCTAGGGGAAGACCGGCTGCCGCGGCGGAAATGTGAAGCGTTCAACCAGATTCCGTATCACCCCTTCGGCGCTCGGCGGACCGGCGTCGTCCGGCCCGAAAGGGACCGGGCTGAAGCGACGAAGCTCCTTCAAGGGGTCCCATCCGGAAGGCGGGGGGGGCGGCTCTAGCCCGGATTATTCATGAGATGACGGCGGGGCACCGCCGTGGTACGGGTGGGGTTGCTGAAG
>JBBSNJ010000920.1:0-1448 GCA_038232775.1 Thermomicrobiales bacterium | reverse complement strand
TGCGCCGAGCAGGTCAGCGCCGCGTTCGTCGCCCGCCCCGGCCATCTGCCCGATCTGGCCCGAACCGCCGACCTGGAGCCGAGCTCCGTGCTACCGGGTTCTCCCTGCGGGGCCGGCACCGGATCGGTCGCGGCCTGGACCCGGTGCCCCCGGTCTCGACTCGGGCGGCTCCGGCTGGGGCGACCGAAGGGGGGAGCAGCCGGCCGTCCCCGCCCGCACGGACGAGCGGTGGAGAGACGAGGGTCCGGGCTTCACTCGCCCAACCCGGCGTAATCTCCGTGGCGCATCCGAGCTCGAAGCGGTACGTCCCCCGGTCCGACCGACCGGGCCCGGCGTGCGGCAACTGTGTCCCACTACGTCCCAAGGGAACCCTCCCGCAGGCGTCGGCTCCCGCCCTGGTCACCCGACCCGACATTGTTGACCCAGCCGCCGCTGGCGGTGCGATCGCTAGCCGCTGATGCCATCACCCGAGCGAAGGCGCGATCCGTAAGGTTCTTCATTTCCACCTAATCATTGCTCGTTAGGGTCTGTTTATCGCGCCGGCAGTAGTGCCGCCGGCCGATACCCCTCCCAGCGCCCCCGGGCGTTGTCGTCGCTGGCCCGCAGCCGTCGCGCGTTCGTGGCGCTGACGCGTCGAGGAGCCGGCGAAGCAGCCCTCGCGCGGGGGCTCGGCCAACGATGCCGGCCACCCGCCGCAGGGGCGAGCGTCCACCGGCGCAGGGCAGCGGTCGGTCTGCCCACAACACCGCATCGGGTTGTCTCGATCCCCGGTGGTAGCGGACCTGGGACGAGCTGGCGATAGAGACCGCGCGGGCGAGGAGGACACCAGCCATGGGCGGCACGAGCGAGCGGCAGCGGGGGGCACGGGGACCGCCGAGCGGGATTCCTGGGTCCGCCACGGGGGCTGGAGCGCGGGGTTCCGGCCGAGAACGCGAGCGAGTGCCGCGGCGGGGAACCGACCGCGGTACGGAAAGGGCAGATCCGTGAAGAAGCACAGGTTCGTGACCAAGAAGTCAATCGTCCGGTACTCGGCGGCGGCGTTGATGCTCGGCATCTTCGGCGGCACCCAAGCCGTCGGGGCGCAGGAGGGCGACGACCAAGCATCGCCCAACGAGTACGGCGTCGGTCTCTACCTCGGCAACTGCGACTCGCTGGTCGCGGGCGCTGCCCTCTACGATCTGGGGGACGCCGAGCTCGAGACCGAAAACTTCCAGGCGACGGACGAAAACGAGGGCGACAGCGAGGACGACGGGACGAATCTCGAAGACGAACTCGAGGACGAATCGAGCCAGGACGAGACCGACGTCGAGGCCGCGATCGGCGAGGGCGAGGACTCCGACGAGGGCCTCGACAGCTCCGACGAGGAGGTGGTGATCCAGGGCGACATCATCCCGGTTTATGTCAGCACCGATCAGCCGTTCGGCGCCAACCTGGTCGACCTGGTCGAT
>JBBSNJ010000919.1:0-1460 GCA_038232775.1 Thermomicrobiales bacterium | reverse complement strand
TCCCCGCAAGCCCTGCTACCAGTACACCTACGACGAGTTCGTCGCCGGCCACCCCGACCGCGCCTGGCAGTTGGACGCGATCGAGGTCGTCCGCAACTCCGTCCCCTTCCCGGCGACGACCACCGTCGACATCCAGGGGCTCCAGACCTTCCCCTGGGTCGAGCGCGTGCTCGGCTCGGATCGACTCGACCCCCAGGCGGCGATGGAGAGCGCCCTGGCCGACATCCGGGCCGAGATCGAGAAGCAGCAGCGCTGACCGGCCGCCTCCACCTCGGACCGGCCCACCGCCTCCCGGAGCCAGCCCGCGGCGGCAGCGGACGTTTCGCCCGGAGTGGTCCGTCAGCCGTCTCCGCGCCTCGATCCCCTCCCGCCGCGGCCAGCTTGACTGGTCGTCTCTTGAATGATCCGAATCGCGAACGAAGGACGAATTGTCGGCTCCCCCTCTCCCGTGCACCGGGAGAGGGGGCTGGGGGGTGAGGGCCGGCACCGCGCCTTCAGCATGACCCGAAGTCCGCACCTGAGCGACGGCTCGCCCGCGGGGAGCGCCGAGCAGGGAGGGAGAGCGAGACCGCATGGACGCCACGGCAGCGCCGCCCCGAAAATCCCGTCGCCGTCGCCGGCGGGGCCGGGGCGGCGGGCACAACCCCTGGGGCTACCTCTTCGTCGCGCCCGCCCTGGCGCTCTACCTGATCTTCAACATCTGGCCGGTCTTTCGCGGCTTCGCGATGGCCTTCACCGACTACCGCTTCATCTACCCCGACACGCGCTGGGCCTTCAACGGCCTCGCCAACTTCCGGGAGATCGCCGCCGACTCCGACTTCTGGCAGTCGTTGGCGGTCAGTCTCCGCTTCACCGCCCTCGTCCTGCCGACCACGACCGTCCTCGCCCTCGGCCTCGCGGTCGTCATCGGCAAGGTGGCGCGCGGCGCCGGCTTCTACCGCTGGATGATCTATCTCCCCGTCATCCTGCCGGTCGCCGTCACCTACTTGATGTTCGGCGAGCTTTACAACTCCCGCTTCGGCCTGATCAACAGCGTCCTCCAGGGGCTCGGCGTCGAGCGCCCGCCCCGCTGGCTGGGCGACGTCCAGACCGTGCTGCCGGCGATCGCCGCCAGCGACGTCTGGCGCGGGGTCGGCTTCCCGACCCTCCTCTTCCTGGTCGGCATCTACGGCATCGACCGCGACCTCTACGAGGCGGCCGCGCTCGACGGCGCCTCCGGCTGGCAGCAGCTCGTCCACCTCACGATCCCGCTGCTGAAGCCGGTCTTCGCCCTGGTCCTGGTCCTCGGGCTGGCGACCGTCCCCGCCGCCACCGAGTCGCTGCTGCTCCTGACCAACGGCGGACCGCAGGACGCCTCCCGCACCCTCGGCCTCGACGCCTACCAGACCGCCTTCCAGCTCGGCGATCTCCGGCTCGGCTACGCCTCGGCGATGAGCCTGGCGCTGGGGCTGGCGAGCGCG
>JBBSNJ010000918.1:0-1461 GCA_038232775.1 Thermomicrobiales bacterium | reverse complement strand
CCCACGGCGACCCGATCCCCAGCCAAGAAGGAGCGATCGCCGATGTCGGCGACACCCGGTTGGTCGATCTCGCCCCCGGCGAGACGGCGACCGTGCGCCGGGTCTCGGATCGGGACCCGGCCCAACTGCGCTATCTCGGCAGCCTCGGTCTGATCCCCGGCGCCGCGGTCGAGTTGGTCGACGTCTTGCCGTTCGACGGACCGTTCCAGGTCCGGGTCGACGGGCTGGAGCGCGTGATCGGCAAGCCGCTGGCGGAGGCGATCGCGGTCGAGCGAACGGCCGAGCGAGGCGGGTAATCCAAAGAATCGGCGTGCCCGGCCGCGCGCTCGGGTGAGCATTGGGCCGCTGGAACCGGTCGCCGGCAGGGGCCGCGGCACCGAGGCGGCGCGATCGTGTTGGCACGGGCCGGGAGCGGGAAGGGGAGACCGATGGCGAACGAAGACCGCCGCCGCCGCTGGCGCGACCGGCTTGGCATCACGGACCGTCCTTCGCCCCCCGGTCCGCCGCCGGAGCGCGACTCGCCGCGGCAGTATCTGCTGTTCGGCCTCATCTTCGTCGGGTTGGTGGCCGGCGGCGTCCTGCTCGGCGTCTACGGCGGCGGGGACGCCGACCCCGCGGAGGCGCCCGGTACGCCGGTCGGCTCGGAGGTGGGCACGCCCGTCGATCCCTCGGCTCCGGGCGGGTAGCGGCCCGCCGCCGACGATCTTCCCCGACGCCGTGGGTCAGGCTCGGGCGGCGACGGGCGGAATCGAGCGCGCCGGCGTCCCCTCCACGGTCTCTTCTCCGAACTCTGGTTGACGATGGCGCTTCGGTGCCGGGGAACGGCACCTTCTCCCGCCCACCTGGCGCACTGGACCGGAACTAGGGCGCCGGGAGCGGGCTTTGAGCGGCGCTGAGGCGATCGCGGCGCCCGCTTCGGATGCCGGCCCGGCCGGCCGCCTCCCGGTGAACTGGCCCACGCGCGCCACACCGGTCTCGATGTCGGGTGCCCTCGATCCGGCGTCGGAAAGGGGGGTGATGGGGATGAACATTTTCCTCGCCGGCGGCGGGCTCCTGATCGGACTGGTTCTGCTCGAGGCGGGGGCCGACCGGTTCACCGACGCCGTCGCCGCCTTGGCCCGCCGCCTCCGCGCCTCCGAGCACGCCGTCGGCCTCCTCACCGCCGGCGGCGAGTGGGAAGAGCTGGTCGTCGTCCTCCTCGCGATCGCCGGCGGCTACCCCGGTCTGGCCATCGGCAACGTCGTCGGCTCCTGCCTCGCCAACCTGATCGGGTCGATGCCGCTCGGCTTCTTCGGCCCCCGGCCGCTCGTGCCCGACCGCAGCGCCCGCGTCTACGCGGTGGCGATGCTGCTCGTCACCCTGCTGGCCGGCGGCTTCCTGCTCGACGGTCGGGTCGGCCGCCCGGAGGGCGGCGTCCTGGTGGCCGTGTTCGTCGTCTACGCCGTGTCGGTCCTGGTGGTG
>JBBSNJ010000917.1:0-1478 GCA_038232775.1 Thermomicrobiales bacterium | reverse complement strand
CGGCGACCGAGGCCGGCGCGGAGTTCGTCGGCTCCGACGACCTCGCCGAGCGGATCGAGGCGGGCTGGACCGACTTCGACCTCGTCATCGCCACCCCCGACCAGATGCCGAAGGTCGGCCGCCTGGGCCGGATCCTCGGCCCGCAGGGCAAGATGCCGAACCCCAAGGTCGGCACCGTCACCGCCGACGTCGCCAAGGCCGTCACCGAGACCAAGTCGGGCAAGATCGAGTACCGGACCGACCGCCAGGCGGTCGTCCACCTCTCGATCGGCAAGGTCTCCTTCACCGAGCAGGCGCTGCTCGAGAACTACGCCGCGGTGATCGACGAGATCGTCCGCGCCAAGCCGGCGGCGTCGAAGGGCCGCTACATCCTCTCGATCACGCTGGCGACGACGATGGGACCCGGCATCCGCGTCGACTCCTCCCGCACCCGCGAGGGCGAGATCCTCGCCGGCGCCGGGCTGATCGATGAGTCGGACGTGACCGCCAGCGGCGCGGTCGCCGAGGGCGCTGCGGCCTAACTCGGCGGTCGGGGCGCGCCCTCCGCCACCGGGGTTGATTGTCATGTGGCGGTCAAGTTCCGGGAGATCACGAAGGCGCTCGAGCGGATGGCTGGGTCCAGGTTGCCCAACGCGGCAGCCACAAGCAGTTCAAGCATCCGACGAAGTCCGGCAAGGTGACCGTCGCAGGACGTCCGAACGATAATGTGCCGCGGGGCACGGTTGTCAATATCCTCAAGCAAGCTGGTCTTGGAAGGTGACTGCGATGACTGAGTACTTGGTGGTGATTGAAGACGAGGGAGCCGGATGGGGCGCCTACTGCCCAGATCTCCCGGGCGTCGGTGTGAGCGGGTCGAGCAGGCGCGAGGTCGAGGATCTGATCGCCGAGGCCGTCCCCTTTCACGTCGAGGGGCTGCGGGCGGCAGGCGACGACGTCCCAACGCCGGTGGCCGCGTCGGCGTCCGTTCGGGTCTGAGTCGCACCGAGCGCGGCTGGTTGTAGTTACCTCCCCGTTAGATGTCGGCGGCGCTTCGCACCCAGATCTACCTGACGGCCGAGCAGCGGCGCGAGCTCGACACGCTGTCGAAGCGCGGACGATGGGACCCGGCATCCGCGTCGACTCCTCCCGCACCCGCGAGGGCGAGATCCTCGCTGGCGCCAGCCTGATCGATGGTTCTGACGTGACCGCAAGCGGCGCGGTCGCCGAGGGCGCTGCGGCCTAACCGGCTCGGCGGTCGGGGGCCAACGTTGGCCGCTAGGGCGCGGCCCGACGAGCGACGACTTGGGCTCCGAGTCGGGCATCGCGCGCGCCACAGCGAAGAACGCGCAGGAGCCCCCGGAAGCCGGGGGCTCTCGTACGGTCGCGTCGCACCGGCCGGTTTCTGGCAGCACCACCTGGTGTATAACGGTGTCATGGGTAGGACGCAGGTCTATCTGAACGAAGGCGAGCTGGCGCTTCTGGAGCGGGCCGCTCGAGCT
>JBBSNJ010000916.1:0-1484 GCA_038232775.1 Thermomicrobiales bacterium | reverse complement strand
GAGAGAGGGGAACTGCTAAGGTCGTCACCGAGGGCGGGTGGAGGCGGGGCGTCGCCACCCGCCTCAGACGGGGGACCTCGAAACGCTCGATCCGACGGGACTGGTCTGCAGCGGCGCTGCGACGTCCTCCCGTAGGGCGCGCAGGAGTTGGCGCTCCGACAGGTGCCCGCCCGAGAACTCGGCCAACCGGTTCTCTACCAGGTAGGCGAAATCGAGCGTGACGTCGTCGTCTGCCCATTCCCACTCCCACAGTGCGCTGCTGAACCAGTGCCTGAAGTCCTCGAGCGGGACTTCGTCCCTCAGCAGCTTGCCCAGGTGCGCCAAGAGATCAGCGTCGTGGCGGTCTTCCATGCCTCGTCCCAACCGTATCGGCGTCTCGCCGGAGGATATCAGAGAACGCTTCGACCGAGGCGGCTTCGTCGACCGTGCGATCCGGGACCGGTTCTCGTGCTGCCTGAAGAAGGTGATCCCCTGCCGCGCGCCGACCGAGCCCGCCGGCACGTTGAGCGCAACCATCGAGTTCCATGACCCTGAAGGCATCTTTAGGTTCATGGTGCATTGCTACGTCCGCCCGGATGGACGGATCGGCGCGAGCGGGAAGGTCGATCCCAAATCCCTGGTCGACGACGATGGCACCGAGTACTTCGTCTGGCATGGCGGCGGGACCGGCGGGACCGGCGGGAGCCTCCGCCGGCGCTCGATACGACCGTCTCGCGCCCCGCCTCCGCACGGGATCGGGAGCGACGCCTCGATCAGGGGTCGCACCTGGGGCTAGGGACCGACTCCCCGCCTCACCGCGGGCCGGCGTCCTCGAGGCGAGCCGCGCCACCGCCGCTGGCCACTCCCGGCGTGTCGGGTTCGAGCAGCTCGACGCGGTTGCCGAACGGGTCCGGCGTGTAGAGGCGGTCGTAGCCGGGGAGGGGCTCGTCGGTGGCGACGGGGAAGCCGGCGGCGGCCAGGCGGTCGCGCAGGGCCGGCGGCCCGCGGACGGCGAAGGCGACGTGGGCCTTGGTGGCGGGGCGGAAGTCGGGGTCGACGCCGAGGTGGAGCGGGAGGGTGCCGGTCGCGAACCAGACGCCGCCGCGGGCGCGCAGGTTGGCCGGTTTCTCGATCTCCGCCAGGCCGAGGAGGTCGCCCTAGAAGCGGCGGGCGGCGGCCTCGCCGCCGGCCGGGATCGCCGTCTGGACGTGGTGGAGGCGGGTCTCGGCGGCGGCGGCGGTCATCCTTGGTCTCCCCGCCGCCGCCACAGCCCCTGCGAGGGGACGCGGAGGGCGCGGTTGAACTTGGCCGAGGCGTTCTCCCAGGCGATCATCGCCGTCAGCTCGACCAGCGCGTCGTCGGCGAAGCGCTCGCGGAGGCGGGCGAAGAGGGCGTCGTCGACGTCGCGGTCGGTCAGGGTCATGGCGTCGGCGTAGGCGAGGGCCAGGCGCTCCTCGGCGGTGAACAGGGGACTCGTCTCCCAGTCGGCCAGGGCCAGCAGCTTG
>JBBSNJ010000915.1:0-1488 GCA_038232775.1 Thermomicrobiales bacterium | reverse complement strand
GCCCGTGCCTGACTTTTCGCCCCGGCGTGCCAGCGGCCTGGTCGCCGCTGCGCTCGTCGCCGCCGCCGCCCGCCGCCGCCGCTCGCTGAGCCGGAGCGGGGCGGTCGCGGCGACCGGGATCGGGGCCGTGGTGGTGGGCGGCGGCGGGTGGTGGTGGGGTATCCTTCTGGTTGCCTTCTTCGCCAGCTCCAGCGCCCTCTCCGGCCGCCGCCTCGCCGTCCGCTCGGAGCGGGGGGATGGGCGCGAACCGGCGGCCGGGATCGCCGCCCGCGGCAGCGAGCGCGACGCCGTCCAGGTGCTCGCCAATGGCGGGTTGGCGGCGCTCCTCGCCTTGGCGGCGGCGCCGCTTTCCAGGTCGCGGCCGGCCCTCTACGCCGGCTTCGTCGGCACCCTCGCCGCCGCCACCGCCGACACCTGGGCGACCGAGGTCGGCGCTCACTCCCGTACCCCGCCGAGGCTGATCGTCGGCTGCCGCGCGGTCCCGGCCGGTACCTCCGGCGGCGTCACCCCCGTCAGCAGCGCGGCTTCCGCCGCCGGCGCCCTTTCGCTCGCCGGACTCGCCGCCGCCGGCGCGGCGGTCGGGATCGCTCCCGGCCGCCCCGCGGTGATCCTCGTCGCCGGCACCGCCGCCGGCCTCGCCGGCTCCCTGCTCGACAGCCTGCTGGGGGCCACCCTCCAGGCGGCCTACCGCTGCCCCCGCTGCGCCGTCCCAACCGAGCGCAGAATCCACGGCTGCGGCACTCCGACCCACCTCGTCCGCGGCCACCCCCGGCTCGACAACGACGCCGTCAACTTCGCGGCGACGCTCACCGGGGCGCTCGTCGCCCTCGCCACCGCGTCCGCGGCCGGCTCCGTCGCCGGTCGGGAGGGCGACGCCGGCGGCGGTCCCCGAAACCGTCGACCGTCTCCCGGCGTCCCAGCAGCAGGCGGGGTCGAACTGACGGCCCGCCGCCCCTGAGGCGGGAACGTTCGGACGGGTGGGCCGTGTTCCGGACCCCTTTTCGAGCGAAGACCCGGTAGCCCTTGAATGGTTGACGATGGTCCAGCCGTAGCGATCCGGACGCCTTTCCCACTGCACCGCCGCCCCGAAAGCGGCTACAATCTGGGCACGGCGCCGCGCTTGCCAAGTGCGGACTCGGTCGCTAGACTAGCGAAGGCCGTACGTACACCGCGCCTGGAGGGGGCCGACGGTCCCCACGGTCGTATCGGTCGCGGGGCGCTCGTTCTTTTGGTCGCGCGTCGCCATCCCTCCGGTGTCGGGTCGCGGAGCCCAGCTATGGATAGCTCCGACACGCCGCCTCGATAAGGAGCCTCGGCTCCAGCCCGGTCCCCGCCGGCGTGGGCGCCCGCCCCGCCCGCCTAGGGCCGCCGGTCGTCGGGGGGATCAGCGATCCCGCCCCACCCCCTCAGCACTGGTCCCCTCCCACGCGGTGAGTTCCTCCCAGCCCGACCGCCGCCAAACAGCGGCACCGCGGCCCCACCAGTCGT
>JBBSNJ010000914.1:0-1503 GCA_038232775.1 Thermomicrobiales bacterium | reverse complement strand
TCGACGTCGCCAGCGGCACGGTCCAGCAAGTGGACCTCGGGGACGAGGCATTAACCGGCGGCGACGGCATGATCCTCGACGGGCGGACCCTCTACGTCGTCCGCGAGGGGCAGATCACCGCCGTCGAGCTCGGGGAAGACCTAACGACCGGGCAGGTGATCGACTCCTTCAGCGACCCGACGCTCTCCTCGCCGACCACGATCGCGCCCTACGACGGCTGCCTCCTCGTCGTCAACTCCCAGTTCGCCAACCGGGGCGGGGGCGGGCAGCCCGTGCTCCCGTTCACCCTCTCGGGCATCCCGATCCCGCCTTCGGTGCTCGAAGCGGCGGGGGAACCGGCGTCCACCGGCGCGAGCTGCTGATCACACCCGACCCGCTGCCACCGCGCCGCTGATCGCCTCCCGCGGTCGGGGGGCTGGTTGACCGGTGCCCTAGCTCCAGGCTTGATACAGAATCCGGGAGAACACGTCGCATTCCCGCTGGGGAGTCGGCCCTCACCCCTGGCCCCTTCCCCCCTGTCCCGTGCGCGAGAGACAGGAGCGTGGTCGCGGACCGCCGCGGCAACGCCCACGATTCTCCCGGATTCCGTATCAGGCACCGGTCATCCGGAGTCCGCTTGCACCATGGCGCTGCGGCAGCTGAAGGCGCCCCTCTCCTGACGCAGCGGGAGAGGGGCGGGGGGGTAAGGGCGTCTCTCCGGCGAACATCACCGATCACCCGGATTCCGTATCAGCCGGCGATGAGGCGCGCCACCAGCAGACCGAGGCAAGCGAGTGCGAGAACGCCGTTGAGGACGGCGACGACCCGCAGCCGCCGGCGCTGCTCGGCGTTGGCGCTCGGTTGCGTCAGGGCGAGCCAGGCCAGGGCCGAGAGCGCGACCGTGCTCGTCAGCAGCCCGAGGGCGGGATGGAGGGCGAAAGCGAGGAAGGGCGCCGCAAGGATCGCCGCGGCGAAGCAGCCGAATGCCTGCCTCGAGCGTATCAGCCGCCGCCCCGGCCGCCCGTTCTTCCTCCCTCGCTCGGGAAGCGTCCCTACCTCCGCGTCCGAGGCGGAGGGATCCCCGCGGCTCCCCCCCGAGCCACCGTCCCGCTCCGCCACCGAATCGCTCCTCCGACTCCCAGGTTGGCGGGCAATGATACAGTGGGCGGGAGTTTCGATCGCCGGCCGCCGCCGGTGGGCCGGCGGCCGTGGCGGCGGGACCGGAGGCCGGGGGAGACGCGACGATGGTCTGCACCGCCTGCGCCGCGCCCAACCCCACCCTCGGCCCGGCCTGCGCCGCCTGCGGCACCCCTATCTCGGCGACCTCCCCCGACGTCGGGTCCGCCCGTCCCGGCGACCGGGGCGCGAACGGCGGCGGACGGCGGCGGCGGACCGCGCTCCAGGTCCTCTACTCGGTGCCGCTGGCGCTCGCTTTGCTCGGCGCCTGGTTCGTCGTCGAGGCACGCCGCGAGGCGCAGGCCGAGACCGCCCGCTGGTACCAGCAGGCGATCAGCGCGGCGGCGC
>JBBSNJ010000913.1:0-1504 GCA_038232775.1 Thermomicrobiales bacterium | reverse complement strand
CGAGCAGCTCGTCGCCGAAGTCAAGCAGACGGCGCCGGAGGTCGGCCGGGCGACGGTCTATCGGACGCTGGAGATCCTGGCCGCGATCGACGTCCTGACCTGGATGCTGCAACCGGACGGCCACCCCGCCTACGTCGTCGGCACCCCGGGGCACCGCCACCACCTGGTCTGCTCCGACTGCGGGACGACGGTGGCCTTCAGCCGCTGCCCGGTCGACGACCTGGTGCGCGACCTCTCCGACGACACCGACTTCGCGATCCACGGCCACCTGCTCGAGGTCTTCGGGGTCTGCCCGGAGTGCCGGGTCGAGCCGGCGGCGGTCCCCGCTGCCCGCTGATAATCTCCCTTCCCGCCCCGGTCCCGCCGCGGTCGGGTCGTGGCGCAGCCGTCGTTGACCATCCCAGGAATCGCGCTCGGGACGCGCTGATGGCGCCTGCGGAGCACGGCGCCGGCGCCTGACTCCGCACCGCGGTCGTCGCCGGGGAACGGGACCAGCACCGGTGGAGCACGATCGGCCGCCCCGATCTCAGCAGGCCACGACTCTAGTTGACACGTTGTCTCAGTTACTGCTAAGTTGCTCCCCGGTGGGACGGTGCCCCGGTACGCGGGAGGCTGTCCCAGCGGCGGGGGCGCTGGACTCCCGCCCGCAACTCAGCTGGGAGGCTCGATGCTTCGTCCGATCATCGCCGATCAACCACCGAGGAGCCACGGGGGGCGGCGGCTGCGCGACGCGGTCGCGGTGCTGATGCTCGCCGCCGGTCTCCTGCTCGGCGGACCGGCGGCCGGCGCGGCCCGGCAGGCGACGCCGCCGGCGCCCCTGCCCGACGTCGCCGCCTTGCTGCCTGAGCCGGGTCCCTTGCCGGCGGCCGAGTCGCGGGCCGAGGGGCCGCTGGCGGTCGTCGCCACCACCAACGTCCTGGCCGATCTGGTCTCCCAGGTCGGGGGGGAGCGGGTGGCGGTCCGCTCGCTGCTGCCGGCCAACGCCGACCCACACGACTTCGAGCCGGCGCCGGCCGACCTGGTCGCGGTCGAGGAGGCCGACCTGGTCGTCCGCCACGGGCTGGGGCTGGACGATTGGTCGGAGGCGCTGATCGAGAACGCCGAGAGCGGGATCCCGATCGTCGTCGCGACCGAGGGGATCGCGACCCTCGCGGCCGAGGGGGAGGCGGCAGCCGAGTTCGCCGGGGGCGACCCCCACGTCTGGTTCGACCCGACGCGGACCGCGCAGATGGTTGGGACGATCGCGTCCGCCCTCGGTGCGCTCGACCCGGCGGGGGCGGCGACCTACGCCGAGCGGTCGGCCGCCTACGGGGAGCAGTTGGCGGCGCTCGACGCCGGCATCCGAGCGGCGGTCGAGACGATCCCGCCGCAGCGGCGCAAGCTGGTGACCAACCACGACGCCCTCGCCTATTACGCCGACCGCTACGGGCTGGCGGTGGTGGGGACGGTGATCCCCGGCTTGGAGACGACGGCCGAGCCGTCGGCGCGGGAGGTCGCCGTCCTG
>JBBSNJ010000912.1:0-1530 GCA_038232775.1 Thermomicrobiales bacterium | reverse complement strand
GCCAGCGAACGGGGCCGGAGTCGACGCATCGACTCTTGAAGGCCGCGAGCCAGAAGACCGCCGGCTGCGAGATGACCATCGGGCGCCCCCTCCCCCCAGACACGACCAGCGGCAAAGAGCGTGGCCGGCGCTGGCACGGCCGAGCGGCCGCCGCCGCGGGGAAGCAGCGCTTTGCGGTTGGGCGGGGTGGCGCCGAGCGATCCCAGCGATGGGAGGCATCGTACCACCGTCGATGTACGTACACAAGGCCGGGCGGAATTGTCACAGGCGGTTCGGCGACGGAACTGCCGTCGCAACGGCTCGAACTGGGCAGCCCTCTCGGCTCGGGCGCAAGCGGGGCGCAGATTCGTGATGGGGGGTCCGGGCGCAAGCGAAGGCGGCCGTCTCCCCTTCCGTAGCAGCGACCGGTGGGGGAGGCCTCTGGGCGGGGCGATTGCGGAGTGAGATTGGGTCGCCGTCGTCGGCACCTTCGGCCGGAGGGCGGGTACGTGGAGGAGGAGGATGTTGCCAGAAGAGCCGAAGTTGCCTGCCGCTGGGACCGCGGCCGCGGACGACTCCGCTATCGCGCGCCTAGTCGAGCTGATCGATCAGGCGCAGCGAGTGGTGGCGTTGACCGGAGCGGGGATCAGCACCGAATCCGGGATTCCGGATTATCGTGGCCCCGGCGGAGTCTGGGAGCGCAACGCACCGCCGACGCTGGGGGACTTTCGAGACAACCCGGAGACGCGGCGACGGTACTGGGCGCGGCGGCGGGAAGGGTACCCGCGGATGGCGGCGGCGGAACCGAACGCCGGGCATCGAGCGCTGGCCGGGCTCGAGCGGAGCGGCACGCTGACCGCGGTCGTGACCCAGAACATCGACGGGTTGCATCAGAAGGCGGGGAACGACCCTGAGCGCGTGATCGAGCTGCACGGCACCACTCACCTCGTGCGCTGCCTAAACTGCGGCTGGGAGAGCTCGGCGGCCGACGTCCAGTCGCGCGTGCCGGCGGGTGGAGAGGCGCCGGTCTGCGATCGATGCGGCGGTCCCCTGCGGGCGGCGACGATCCTGTTCGGAGAGTCGCTGCCGGAAGCGGCGCTGCGCCGGGCGGTGGAGGCAGCTGGTGCCTGCGACCTGATGCTGGTCGTCGGGACGTCGCTCGTGGTCAACCCCGCGGCCCAGCTGCCGCTGCTCGCTAAGCGAGCCGGTGCCCGGTTGGCGATCGTCAATCGGGAGGCGACGCCGCTGGACCCCCTCGCCGACGTGGTGGTGTCCGCGGGCGCGGGAGCGGTGCTCGGCGCCGTGATGGAGGAGTTGACCGCCCGCCAGGCCCGAGCCGGGGGATGAGCGCGGCGCGTTCCCGATCAGGGTCAGTTCCCTGCCCCCACTTCTCTCTTCGTGATCGCTTCGCCCTGGCGGAGAGCGGCCATCACCCGCGTCCTCTCTCACCTGCGCCGAAGGTGGGAGCCTCACCCGCCTTCGCGAGTGGAACGGTTCAACTGCTCCGGGTCTGCGACAGTCCACGGTTTGGGAAGCGAGCGCGGCTCGCAG
>JBBSNJ010000911.1:0-1535 GCA_038232775.1 Thermomicrobiales bacterium | reverse complement strand
CTGCTCTGACAACCGCTCTAGAGCGGGTCTCAATGAAGCTGACCGGCCGCGATCGGGTGTCGGGGCGCTGCTTGCTGCGCCCGTCGCCCGCGGGGCGACCGCGGCCCACCGAACCACTCCGCGGCCTCGGGCCGACTCTTCCGCAAAGCACTTCAGGAGCCGGCCATCATCGGGGTCGGGATGTCGCTGACGACCGCTCGCCCCTCGATGTTGGGCGCGGTGCCGGCGGGCCAGACCTCGCTGCGGGCGAACGGCTCGGACACCAGATCGACCGGTGCTGCCAGCTTCGGGATCGGCAGCGCGCTTGCCACCCTCACGTCGGCCTTGGTCAGGTCCGCGATCCTGGAGAGCGGCGCTTCCCGGTTGGCGGTCTGGTCCGGCCCGACGAACGCTCGCTCGACGGACTCCGTCAGCGTTCCCCGCTTCGGCGATCATCCGTGGCCGGTAGGGCACCAACCGGACCCGGTTCGAGGTCGAGTGCAGGACCTCGCCGACATTCTCGGCCGTAACCGTCGTCCCGTCGGGCGCCTACAGCGCTTTGCAGAGAAGTCGGCCGCCGGCCACGGATTGGTTGGGTGGGTCACGGTCGCCCCGCGGGCGACGGGCGCAGCGAGCAGCGCCCCTACAGCCGTTCGCGGCCGGTCGACACCATTGCAACCCGCTCCAAAGCGGCGTCGTCGCCAGCCGGCGAGTAGGGCGACGGGGCGTTGCTCGATATTGGGTTAGGCGGCGCCGAGCGCGCAGATGGCGAAGACCGGCAGCACCACTTGGGAGGGGCTGGCCGGGGTCCGCTCGTCGCTGGGGTGGTTCGGGGGATAGGTCGACTCGAGGACCGCGCAGCGCAGCCCGCTCTCGGCGTGGTCGCGCTCCAGCACCAGCGCCAGGCCGGCGTCGTAGGAGATGCCGGAGAGGTTGTAGCGGTCGAAGCCTAGCGCCTCGACCAAGGCGACGACGTCGTAGGCGCTGGTCCGACTTTTGTAGTGAGTCGGAGCGAACCCGCGGGCGAAGCGCTCGCGGGCGGACTGTGTGGCGTCCGGACGAACCTCGAGCCGCACGGCGGCGAGGATCGCGTCCGGATCGCTTGCCGCGGACGGGGGGGACGCATCCTCACCGTTGAAGACCCCCACCAACTGGTCGAAGGAGGGCAGCGAGCGCACTCCAGGGGGGAGGAGCGGCCGGTGCCGCGCTGGTCGAACCGGATGATGTCCCGGTCGCGGCACAAGCGGGCGAAGGTGCGGGCGGGGGCCGAGGCGCCGACGATGGCGCTCCCCCCGGCCCGTCCTCGAGATCGACGACGTAGCCGCCTGGGTCGGTGGCCGGCGTGGGCTCAGCAATACGCAGCACGAGATCGCTGATGGCGCTCTCGCGACCCGCCGGGACGAACCAATTCCTTGGAACGCTGAGGGTACAGCGGGTGTGGTCGCCCCGTTCCGGCCGCGGGCCGCTCCCGAACTGGACCAGCGCCGAGCGGTCGTTTTTGCTCGGGTGGTGCGCGCGGGGGCGGGCGGCGCCGGCGCGGGGGGTGGGAGGTTTGG
>JBBSNJ010000910.1:0-1543 GCA_038232775.1 Thermomicrobiales bacterium | reverse complement strand
CTCCGCCGATCCCCTCCGCGACATCGTCAAGCGCGCGGTCCCGGGGACCTGGACCGAGCATCCGAACCACTGGGTCGTCGCCTGCGATTACTCCAACGGCCGCCGGGTCTCCTTCGGGCGAGCCGGCGCCCCACGAGCGAAGGCTGCCGATGCCGTGGCCGCGAGCTGCGCCATCCCCGGCTTCTACCGGCCGGTCCGGATCTCCGGTCGCCGCTACGTCGACGGTGGCATCTGGTCGACATCCAACCTCGACGTCGTCCGCGGCCTCTCGCTCGATCTGGTGATCTGCCTCAACCCCACCTCCACCCTCCACCCACTGCGCGCCTTCAACCCCGTCGACGCCGTTCGCCTCCTCAGCAGCCACGAGGCCGGTCGGCGCCTCGGCAGCGAGGCGCGGAAGCTACGGGAGGAGGGAACCCGGGTGGCCCTGCTCCAGCCGACCGGTCGCGATCTCGACGCGATGGGGATCAACCTGATGCGCAGCAAGAACCGCAACGAGGTGATTCAGGTCGCCCGGGAGACGACCGCGGAGCGGCTTCGCGATCCGGCCCTGGCCGACCTGCTCTCCGACCTTCCCGAGGGCGACCCGGACGCGATCGCGCGGCCCGCGAGCCCCGCGTCGGAGTGGCCGACGCTGCAGGAACTCGGCGAACGCGTCCGACCAGCCGCCACCGCCTGAGGCATCCAGGCGCCCGATCGGCGTCCCGCCGCTCCGGCCGCCGCCTACGGCCGCAGGTGCTCTTCCAAGAACCCAACCTGATCGGCGATCGTCCGCTCGAACGCCTCGCCGACGTAGATGTCGAAGTGCTCCCACCCCGGGTAGTCGATGTGGCTGCCCTGGGGCGCCCGGTCGGCCATCTTCTTCGCGGCCCCCGGCGGGGTGACCACGTCCTCGCCGCAGGTCAACACGAGCAATGGACAACCAAGTCCTCGCGCCTTCCGCAACGGCGAGTAGACGCCGATCTCGAGCGCGCTGCGAGCGGTGACCTCGTTGGTGAACTCCGCCTCCTCATCGAACAGCCCGTAGTAGCCCTCGCGCGCGCCGGGCTGATTTATCGCCGCCTCCGTTCCCGGCTCGCCGACGATCTGGAGCATCCGCGGTTCGCGCCCGAGCGCGGCGCGGGCGGCGTCCTGCAATCCGGCGGCGGTCAACCGAGCGGCGTTGGCCGGACCGGCGACCGCCAGGGTCGCGAGCCCATCGGCAAACGGCGCTTGGGCGACCACCGCAGCGATGTCGGTCCGCCCCGAGTCGACGGCGACCACATGGCCGCCCGAATAAGAGGTGCCCCAGAGGGCCAAGCGCCGGGGATCGATCCCGTCGAGCCCGCGGGCGAAGGCGATCGCTGCGCGCCAGTCCGCCTGCTGGCGGGAGACCGAGAGCAGCTGCCGGGGCTGGCCGTCCGATCCGCCGAAGTGGCGATAGTCGAAGACAAGCGCCGCGATTCCAGCCGCGGCGAAGCGTTCGGCATAGGCGCCGAGCCGGGCGACCATGGTGCCACCGAAGCCGTGAGCCAGGACGACGATCGGCACCCGCTCCCCGCCT
>JBBSNJ010000909.1:0-1547 GCA_038232775.1 Thermomicrobiales bacterium | reverse complement strand
GTCGACCAGGGTGCTCGGGACGTGGACCTGGTGGGGAGGGATCGAGCCGGCCGCGGTCAGGCGCTTGACCTGGGCGACGACCAGGCCGCGGTTGGCGCGGGAGGCCATCGCTTGGTCGAGCGAACCGAGGTAGGCGCCCTCGTGCTCGAAGGAGAGATTACCGCGCTCGTCGGCGGTCGTCGCGCGGATCAGGGCGACGTCGATCGGGATGGCGGGGAAGTAGAGCCACTCGCGGCCGTCGAACTCGACCACGCGGACCAGATCGTCGACGGCGGCGGCGTTCATCTTGCCGCCCTGGCGGCGGGGGTCGACGAAGGTGTCGAGACCGACCTCGGTCAGCACGCCGGGGCGGCCGGCGGCGGCGTCGGCGTGCATGTGAAAGAGGACGCCGCTGGGGAGGTTGTAGGCTTCGACCTCGCCGGCGTCGATCATCTCCCAGATTTTGGGGGCCGGCAGCGACGACGCGCCACTCGGGTAAGAGCCGGCGACAACGCGCTTGAGGAGACCAGGCCGGGCGAGGTGGTCGATGCCGGCGATCCCGTACATGTCGCCAGCCGCGATCGGATGGATGGTGGTCAGGGCGCGGGGTTCGCCGCTCGCCGCGAAGCGTTGGCCGATGGCCCTGAGGGTGGCGTCTGGGCAGCCGAGCCCGGAGGAGGAGGAGACGGAGAGAGTGGCGCCGGAGGGGATCATCGCGGCGGCGGCTTCGAGGGAGATTAGCTTGGGGCGGGGCATGGGAGACGGCACGTCCTTTCGCTGGGGCCTGGCAGGGTCCGGACGAGCCTAACTCGCCACCCGCCAACGCTCTCCCCCGGCTCCGTCGGAACGGAGCTGCGGAGAGACGGAATCGCGCCGCGACCGCTCGACGGTGCAGACGGCGAGATAAGCGGCCGGTGCAGTCGCTGAGGCCACCTACGGCGGACGGGGCACCGCGGCCATCGATGAAGACCCGGCGCTGCTGGCTCTGGGCGGTGTCCCGGCAGTCCGTGGTACCAGCGCGGTCAGACGTTCCAACAAGCAACCACGGCCATCATCGGGGTCGGTGGTCCTCCCACCGGGTGATCCCGAACCCATGACGCCACCTCAGGCCGAGGTTGGACCACTCACCACGCTTCAGCCCGGTCCCATGTCAGCGCCCCGTCTCCTCCCCGCTCCGTTACTGCCCGCTGCCCACTCCCTACTGGTAGATGATCAAATCGGGAGGCGGGGAGAGAGCGAGCACTTCGGCGGGGGTCATCAAGGGCTCGTCTTGGGAGTAGAAGAGCTTGACCCCGGCGAACTGGGGGCGGGGCTCCTCGTCGCGGACGAGGATGTTGTAGACCTCGGTCTTGAGCTCGGGCGCGCCGAAACCGTCGGCGTCGAGGACCCACTGGACGCCGGGGACCGGTTGAATCTGGCCCTTCTCCTCGATCATGTCCTCTCGGAACTGGTGGACGATCAGGACCTTGGGAGGGATTCCCTGCTCGGCAGCGATCGCGGCCAGCGTCGCTTGGGCGTAGCTCACCTGATCGGCGGTGATCTCCCCGATGTAGACGCCGGGGGTCTCC
>JBBSNJ010000908.1:0-1549 GCA_038232775.1 Thermomicrobiales bacterium | reverse complement strand
TGCTTTTTCAGCGAGACCGCCTTTTCCTCTGGCGGGTTGGACTCGTACCAGACCTCGGTCGCCCAGCCGAAGCGCTTGCCCGGGGGCTCGACCGTGCCGGCCGCTTCGGCCTTGCGGACGATCTCGGTCAGATCCCTGAAGTTGGAGGGGACGCCGTCGTCGGGGCCGGGCGGCGGCGAGGTCGGGCCGGCGCCCGCGACCGCGTTGATCGGGTGGTGGGAGAAGCGGTCCATCAACGCCGGCTCGGTCGAGTTGGCGCACTTGCGGTCCAGCTCGAGGTTGTCTTCGAGGCAGAAGACCTGGCGCCAGAAGTAATAGGGAGCCATCCGCTTACCGCCGGGCCGATCGCCGAAGGGGGAGGTGCCCGCGGCGACCACGACGCTATTGGAATTGACCTCGTGGACGCTGGTGTAGAAGGCGTTCAGCAGGTCGCGATAGATCTCGGGGGAGACCGGCTCCTTGCCGTCCCACTGCGGCGCGATGTAGTTGGGGAGGTTGGGCTCGTTCCAGGGCTCGTAGTAGTCGATTCCCGGCAGGGTGCCGACGCCGGGAGCGCTATAGGTGCCCGAGTAGCGAGTCGCCAAAGCGGTGGCGAACTCGCCGAACTTGGCGGCGTCGGGCTTCCAGGCACCGGGACGGACCTCCTCGGGACGCCCGGGGGCCTCGGCCCAGCGGGGTCCGCCGAGCACGGTCAACAGCACCTCGAGGCCGCGCTCGCGGGCGTCGACCACGGCGCCGTCGGTGACCGACCAGTCGTAGGCGGGATCGGCGGGATCGGTCGGATCGAGCGGCTCGGCGATGGCGGTCTGGTTCCAATAGACGTTGATCCGGGCGAGGCCGGCGTTGGTGTCGGTGAGGTTGTCGAACCACTCGCCGCGGACCGACGCGTCGGTGTTGGTCAGCAGGTCGCTGCCGAACTGATCATCGGCGAAGCCGACCTGGAGGTCACGCGCCGCCGCCGGGGAGGGAGGCGCGAGGGCACAGGCGGCCAACGCGGCGATGATGACGGCGAGCAGAGTTGCGGGGAGGCGGTTCATGCCGGGTCAGAGTTTGCGGGATCGCGGCTCAGCTTCGCCGCCGCCCGCCACCGCTTCGTTTCTCCGCGTCCGCCGCGCGAGGTATCTCGATCTCGCGCAAGAACCGCCGGAACGGAGCGAGCCGCCGAGCTTCAGTGAGCGCGTTCAGCGCCCGTTGACGTTTGCCCCGCTCGCCCTCGACCAGCGAGAGCACGTAGAAGTTCTCCCAGTTCGTCGACTCCTCCCTGGTCGCTTCCCGCGCCGCCCGGGCGGCGCGGTTGAGTTCGCCCTGGGCCTCGAGCACGAGCGCCCGCTGGAGCGCGGCGGGGGCGGAATAGGGCTCGAAGCGCTCGGCCGATTCAGCCGCATCGAGGGCGCCGTCGAGGTCGCCCGCCCGGGCACGCTCCTGGCTCGCTCGGATCGAGTCGGCGCCGAGCAGCGGCAGGCCGACGACGACGATGCCAATCACCGCCAGCGCCGCCAGTCCCCAGCGGCCGGCGGCACCCGATCGCCGTAGCCCGCCGCGGCCGCCC
>JBBSNJ010000907.1:0-1554 GCA_038232775.1 Thermomicrobiales bacterium | reverse complement strand
TGACCGGGGAAGTCCGAGTGACCGCCGCCCCTGGGTCGTGCTCCACCGGGACGTCGAACAGCGGCAATTCCACCCTTACCTGACAAGTGTGTAATCGTCGCTATTAGGGTAGGCGGCTATCCTCGCGAGTAGTCAGTTCAGGCGAGAACACCCAACCCGGGTCGCCGGCAGCCGGCCCAACTGGAGCGATCACAATGGCAACCACCTCCCCCACGATCGAGAAGGCGCGCGTACTCCTACGCGAGCGCCGCAACGAGATTCGAGCTGAGCTGGAGCAGATCGAGCAGGCCCTCGGCAGCCTCGAGGGGAGCCCGCAGGCAAAGCGTGGACCCGGCCGTCCCCGCAAGTCTCGGGGCCGCAAGGCATCGAAGGGCAGCAAGCGTCGCCGCTCGCGTCGCGGCGGCACCCGCGCCGACCACGCTGCCAAGCTGGTTGCGGAGTCCCCCGGCTTGACCGCTTCGGAGATCGCCTCCGCCCTCGGGATCAAGCCCAACTACGTCTACCGCGTCATGGGCGACCTGGTCGAAGACGGCAAGGTGACCAAGCGCGGCAAGGGCTTCTTCCCAACCGCAGATGCCTCGAGCCCCGCGAACTCAGACGAGCGGGACGAGCCGGCTCCAGCGGCCGAGGCCGCCCAAGCCGAACCGACCCCAGCCCAAGCAACCCCCGCCGAAGAAGCGGCGCTACGGCAACCGCCCGCGCCAAACCCCACTTCGCAGCGAGACCCCCTGGTCTAGCCGAGAGACCTGCTGCGCCCGGGCCCCTGGCCCCGCTCGGAAGCCGGGTCCCCTCTGGTCCAGCCGTCCCTGTCTCGCCCGGTGAGAGGGCCGGTCGGGGGAGGTCCCGGCGACACTCAGGTAGCCCGTCCGATCAACCTTCCGCCTCACTCTCCCCGGTCTACGGGCGGACGGAGCCGGGGCCTCCCCCGACTGGCCCCGTCCCAACCGTCGACGAGAACGGCCTAAACCAGACCGAGCCCCGCCACCGTCTCGCGCTCCCCCTGCAATTCCTCGATCGACCTGTCGATCCGCTCGCGAGAGAACTCGTTGATCTCGAGGCCCTCGACGATCGACCACTCCCCATCCGAGCACTTACACGGATGGCCGGCGATGATCCCCTCGGGAATGTCGTAAGAGCCGTCGGCGGGAACCCCCATCGAGACCCAGTCGTCGTCGGGCGTGCCGTTGACCCAGTCGTGGACGTGGTCGATCGCCGCGCTCGCGGCCGAGGCCGCGCTGGAGGCGCCGCGGGCGTCGATGATCGCCGCGCCACGCTTGGCCACGGTGGGGATGAACTCGCTCGCGATCCAGGTCTTGTCACCAACCCTCTCGGCGGCATTGGTACTACCGATCTGAGCGTTGAAGAGGTCCGGGTACTGGGTTGCGGAGTGGTTCCCCCAGACGGTCATCTTGCGGATCTCCGAGACGCCGACACCGGTCTTCTGGGCGAGCTGTGAGATCGCCCGATTGTGATCGAGCCGCATCATCGCGGTGAAACGCTCCTTCGGCACGTCGGGCGCGTGGCTCATCGCGATCAGGGCGTTGGTGTTGGCCG
>JBBSNJ010000906.1:0-1554 GCA_038232775.1 Thermomicrobiales bacterium | reverse complement strand
CTTCGGCCCGCCGGTCGTCGGCCCCGGCTGGCGACCGGTCACGAGCTCGTCCGTGATCCCCGTCCTGGCCCTGACCGCCGCGGCGGCGAGCGGCCCCCGGCGCCGAGGTGCTCCCGACGCGGACCTCGCGGCCGGGGTGGCGTACCATGCGGGGGCACACGCGCTCCCGCCCTGGCCAGCCGCCCACCCCGCGGACAGAGGAGTCCTCCGATGGCGACCACCCTCGAACGCCCGCCCGCGTCCCGTGCCGCGATTCCCCCGGCGGGGGGCGGCCTCTCACCTGACGATCTGGCGACGCTGGAGGCGATCGAGCGGCGGCTCCTCTGGCTCTCGACCCTGATCGTCCACCACGCCAACAACGTCCGCCCGAACGCCGAGAAGTCGAAGGTCGGCGGCCACCAGGCCTCTTCCGCCTCGGTCGCGACGATCATCACCGCGCTCTACTTCCACTTCCTACGCGCCGGCGACCGGGTCTCGATCAAGCCCCACGCCAGCCCGATCTTCCACGCCGCCCAGTATCTGCTCGGCCGGCTCGACCGCCGCTACCTGCCGACGTTGCGGGAGTACGGCGGCCTCCAGGCCTACCCGAGCCGGACCAAGGATCCGGACCCGGTCGACTTCTCGACCGGCTCGGTCGGGCTCGGCGCCGTCGCCCCCGTCTTCGCCGCCCTCGCCGCCCGCTACGGGCTGCTCCACTTCGGCGGCGTCACCTCCGACCGCTTCGTGGCCCTGATCGGCGACGCCGAGCTCGACGAGGGGAACGTCTGGGAGACGGTCGCCGAGGAGGCGATCGAGGGGCTCGACAACGCCTTCTTGATCGTCGACCTCAACCGGCAGAGTCTCGACCGGGTGGTGCCCGGCGTCCGCGCCGGCCGCCTCAAGGCCCTCTTCAAGGGGGCGGGGTGGCGAGTCTACGAGGCGAAGTACGGCGCTCGCTTAGAGTCGGCGATGGCGGGGGAGCGGGGCGCGGCCCTCCGCCGCCGGATCGACGAGATGAGCAACGAGGAGTACCAGGCGTTGATCCGGCGGACGGACGGCGCCGCCCTCCGGGAGCGCCTGGCCGACGTCTCCGACCCGAACGACCGGGCGGCGATCCTCGACTCGGTCGTCGGCATCCCCGACCCCGAGCTGCGGAGCGTGATCGCCAACCTCGGCGGCCACGACCTGCCCCGCCTGCTCGACGTGCTGGCCCAGGCCGACGCCGAGGGCGGGGCGCCGGCGGTCGTCTTCGCCTACACCGTCAAGGGCTACGGGCTCCCCTTCGCCGGCGACCCCCTCAACCACTCCCAACTCCTGAGCGCGAAGCAGATGGAGGAGCTGCGGGAGGCGTTCGGCGTCCCGGCCGACGACCCGTGGGCCGCCTTCCCCGCCGATTCGCCCGAGGGGCGCTGGTGCGACGAGGCGGCGCGCCGGCTGGCCGCGCCGCAGACGGCGGCCGCGCCGCCGCTCCCGGCCGGGGCGGTGCCGTCCACCCTCGGCGCCGTCCACCCGGCCGTGACCTCGACCCAGGAGGCGCTCGGGCGGACGCTGATCCGCCTGGCCGACGTGCCGGCG
>JBBSNJ010000905.1:0-1568 GCA_038232775.1 Thermomicrobiales bacterium | reverse complement strand
GTCGTTGTCTCCCCGACCGGCGGTGTCGGCCAGGGTAGCGCAACGCCCGTGCGACCGATGGTTGTCTCGCCACCAACGCTCAGGTCAACGGGCAACGCGAGACACGCGGGACACCTACTACGAGATTCGACTGATTGCTTGGTGTTCCCCCGGCGGACCGCGACCAGGCTCCCCTCGCCCGCCGCGGCGGGCGAGGGGTCGGGGGTGAGGGCCATCGCCGCCGTCACGAACACGAAGCCATCACCCGAAGTTCGTATGACTACAGTATCAGCCGGCCACCGGCTGGCGCTCACCCCTGGCTCCCACACCGCAGCCCCCCCTGGGGGAGACGCCCCGCCTTCCGCGAGCGGCAGCGAGCGGCACGCCGCCGACCACCCCGTGTCGGTGGGCGAGTGGCGGCCCTCCGGGCCGCGGGAAGGCAGAGCGCCCTCCCCGACGACGGACCCATCCGGCGTGCGGGTGAACCAGCCCGGATCGGAGAGTTGGTCGCCCAATCCGCGCCCAGACGCGGGAGCGGAGCACGAGGTCGGGGGAGAAGACTGACCTCTCGGCATGCGGCAGCGAGGCGTCCGAGCTCGTTCTAGCGGTCCGTGGAGCGTTGGCCGGTACCGCCGCTGGATCGGGGGCGGCTCCGGCGGCGGCTGGCGGGGAGGGAACGCTTGCTCTGGACGGCGGCGTCGCTGGCCGGGGCGGCCGGCCGCTTGGCCGGGACGAGGGCGTTCTTGGTCGCGGGCGGGGACTCGGCCACCGCGTCGATCACGCGGCGCCAGGGGTCGAGGGCGTTCAGGATGTCCTCCTCGAAGGTGGGCGAGAGGGTCGCGTTCATCTTGCGACCGGCGGCCTCTTCCTCCTCGGCGATCGCCAGCGCGCAGACGTCGCAGATCATCGAGATCCGCTCCGGGTACTGGCGGCTGGTGAAGACGTCGTGGCCGCAGCGGTGGCAGGGGCGGTGGATGTCGGTGCGGGTGACGTCCTCGCGCGTCCCGACGACGAAGTCGATCGTGTCCCAGTCGATGAGCGGCTTCGCCTTTCGGCCGCGGTAGCGCATGCGCGGTGGCTCCTCCGACGGCGGTGGCCGCGACCCTGGAGCGGGAGGGGGCGGTCCTGGGGTGAGGATACGACAGGCGGGCGCGGGGCGTCCGGCCGCTCAGCCGCGGCGGGACGGGGAGTGGCCGGCCGTGCCCCCCCGCGGCGATCGGTCCCTGGCGTCGGCCGAGCGGTCGAACTGCAAGTCCATCGCCATCCAGACGGTGCGGGAGAAGGGGAAGAAGACGATCGGGAGGACGAGGGCGAGGGCGCCGGCGACGACCATCTGCCACCCGAGCGGCAGCGCGCGGAGGCGGGTCCCGAAGAGGAGGACGAGCGCCAGACCGAGCCCGACGAACTCGGCGAAGATCAGGTTTAGGGCGTAGGCGCCGAGGAAGTAGCCCTCCTCCCGCTCGAAGGAGGTGCCGCAAGTCGGGCAGCGCGCCTCGAGGGAGAGCCAACCCGCGAAGATGCCGCCGCCACCGCAGTACGGGCAACGACGGGCGAGGGCGCGGCCGAGCAGGAGGGTGAGCCGGGCGGCG
>JBBSNJ010000904.1:0-1570 GCA_038232775.1 Thermomicrobiales bacterium | reverse complement strand
TCGCTTCAGCCCGGTCCCTTTAGGGCCGGGCGACGCCGGCCGACCCGCTCGCGATGCCTCCCTCCCGTCCTCCGCCGCCAGCGGCCGTCGGATGAGTCGTCGGCGTCAGCGCCAAGGTAGGGGCGCTGCTTGCTGCGTCCGGCGGCCGGAGGCCGACAACCGACACCACCGGTCCTCGAGGCAGCGGGGGGACGACGCTTCGGCACGACGCTCTTTGCCGCCGCTGTCCACCCGCGGGCCGCTGGTCCCGGACGAGACGCGCGCGGCAGCCTCGCCTCCATCGAGCGAAAGTCGGGGTGCTGCGGTCGGAAGGGCCGTGCGGTGGCGTCTCCCTGGGCAGCCTGCTCCGGCGCGACCGGGACCGGGGACCAGGGCAGGAATCAGGATCAAGGGCGGTCCCTGGCGCGGCCACGCCCGGTGCTCTGTCCCCACGGCAGGTTCCGTCCTTGCTACGATGCCGCTCCCCGCGACCACGCGGTGGCGGGGAAACGCGATGAAGCAGCGAGGAGACCTTCATGTCCCAATTCATTGATCAGACCCACAGCCGCCGGATCGCCCTCCGTGCCACCGGCGCCCTCGGCCTGGCGATGGCGGCCGCCGCCGCCGCCCGCCCCGCCTCCGCCCAGGACGCGACCCCGGCCGCTGGCGCCCTCAGCACCACCAAACAGACCGCCAGTCTCGAGACGGCGATGACCCTGATCGAGGCCGCTCAGGCGAAGGCCGACGAGCTCGGGGTCGGGGTCGCGATCGCGGTCGTCGACGAGGGGGGGCTGCTCAAGGCGTTCGCCCGGATGGACGGCGTCAACTCCGCGGCGACGGTCGACATCGTCCAGATGAAGGCCTACTCCGCCGCCTCCTTCCGCGCCCCGACCGCCCGCCTGGCCGAGGGCGTGATGGAGAACGGACCCCGCGCCGCCTCCCTCGCCAACGTCCCCGGCTTCACCCTCCTCGCCGGCGGCGTCCCGATCCCCGAGGGCGAGCGCGTGATCGGCGGCCTCGGCATCGGCGGCGGCTCGCCCGAGCAGGACGTCGAGATCGCCGAGGCGGCGGTCGCGGCGCTCGGCGAGTAGCCGGTCGGCGGCGGGCGGTCCCGCTCCCGCCGCTCGCCGCGCGCCGCTCCGGGCGCCTGGCTCTCGACGCCGACGGACCGGGGGCGCCCCGAAGCGATCGACCGCGGCCCTGACCGCGCCCGGCGATGTCGCCGGGGAGCCCTCCAGAGACGTTTCTCTGACACCGACCCGCGGGAACGGCGGCGCCGCCGGGGCGCCGCCCCCGACAGCGCCGAGACCGAAGGGGCGACGATGCCGGCCGACTTGCTGCTGAAGAACGTCCGGCCGCCGGGCGGCGAGCCGGTCGACGGCCTCGCCGCCGGCGGCCGGATCGCGGCCATCGGGCCGGATCGGGCGCCGCCGCCGGGTGGGGAGACGATCACCGGCGGCGGCGGCCCCCTCTTCCCCGGCTTCGTCGACGCCCACGCCCACCTCGACAAGTCGCTGCTCGGCCTCGGCTGGGAGCCCAACGAGGTCGGGCCGACGATCCTCGACCTGATCGCCAACGAGCGGCGGCTGCG
>JBBSNJ010000903.1:0-1578 GCA_038232775.1 Thermomicrobiales bacterium | reverse complement strand
TGCGCCGGATGGCGCTGATGGGGGACGCGATCAGCCACTCGGTCCTGCTCGGGATCGTCGCCGTCTTCTTCCTCACCGGCTCCCGCTCCCCGCTGCCGGTGATCCTCGGCGCCGGCGCCGTCGGGCTGCTGACCGTCTCCCTGGTCGAGGCGGTCAACCGTACGGGCCGGGTCAAGGAGGACGCCGCGATCGGGCTCGTCTTCCCGGCGCTCTTCTCGCTCGGCGTGATCGCCGTCTCCCGCTTCCCGAACGCGGTCCACCTCGACGTCGAGCACGTCCTCTACGGCGAGATCGCCTACGCCCCGTTCGACCGGGTCCTGCTCTTCGGGCTCGATCTCGGCTACCGCTCGCTCTGGCTGATGGGGGGGATGGCGGCGGTCAACCTGGCGCTGGTCGCGCTCTTCTTCAAGGAGCTCAAGCTGGCAACCTTCGACCCCGGTCTGGCGGCCGCGCTTGGCTTCTCGCCGGTGGTGATCCACTACGGGCTGATGGCGGCCGTCTCGGCCACCACGGTCGTCGCCTTCGACAGCGTCGGCGCGATCCTGGTCGTCGCCATGCTGATCGTGCCGGCGGCGACTGCCTACCTGCTGACCGACCGCCTGGCGACGATGCTCGAACTGGCGGTCGCCTGCGGCGCGTTCGCCGCGGTCGCCGGCTACGGGCTAGCCCGCTGGCTCGACGGCTCGATCGCTGGGGCGATGGCGACCGTCGCCGGTCTCCTCTTCCTGGTCGCGTTCCTGTCGGCGCCGCGGCACGGGTTGGCCGCCCGCCTGCTGCGCCTCGGCCGCCTCCGGCAGGAGTTCGCCCAGGGATTGCTCCTCGCCCACTTGGCGGGGCAACCGAGCGGGGTCGACCTCGCCGCCCTGCGGCGGCGCTTTCTCTGGAGCCCGCGCACGGCGGCACGGACCGTCCGCTCGGCGGCGCGTCGCGGTCTGGTGATCGCCGGCGAGGGCGGCGGCCGACTGACCTTGACCGAGCGCGGCCAGGCGGCGGCCCGCGAGCTGGCGACGACCTAAACGGGGCCGATCACGGGCAGGGGAAGCGCCTCCCCCCGTCCTCACCTCGAGCCAACAACTCCTGGCCGGGTGCCACGCGAGAGGGCCGGCGAATCCGATCGTCACGCGAACGCTTCAATTGACGCTGGAACCCTGTACCTCAGGAAGCACCCGAACCGGCTGCGGGGCGCGGTTCTCATACGAACCTCGGGTCATGACTTCGGCTACCCGGAGAGAAGTCCTCACCCCCGGCCCCTCTCCCGTGGGCGGGAGCGGGCAGCTTGTCCCGCTCCCGAGAGCGGCACGTTTCAAGCAAGGTTCGCATCACACGGTCTCTGGTTGAACCGTTCGGTTGCTGAAAGAGGGAGATGCTCCCCTCTCCCGCCCACAGGGCAGGGGGAAGGGGGCCGGGGACGAGGACTTCTTCCCAGGAAGCGAACGCGATCACCCTGATTCCGTATTGCTTTCGTCGCACTCGGCTGCCCCAACGACACCGCGGCCGGAGATGCGTCCTCAGGCAGGATCGGGACCGGTCGGACCAGGGCGCCCCTTCGCGAACGACGGGGCGCCCGGCTCGGTCCTG
>JBBSNJ010000902.1:0-1586 GCA_038232775.1 Thermomicrobiales bacterium | reverse complement strand
GCTTCGATGTCCTTGATCGCCCCCCGCCGCCGCACCCGCGTCCTCGACGTCGGCGGGGTCATGATCGGCGGCGAGCACCCGATCGTCGTCCAGTCGATGACCACCGCCGACACCCGCGACCCGGCCGCCACCCTGCGCCAGATTGACGAGCTGGCCGAGGCGGGCTGCGAGATCGTCCGCATCGCCGTCCCCGACCGGAAGGCGGCGGCGGCGCTGCCCGAGATCGTCCCCCACTCGCCGGTGCCCCTGATCGCCGACATCCACTTCGAGCACACCCTGGCGCTGAAGGCGCTCGACGCCGGCATCCACGGCCTGCGGCTCAACCCCGGCAACATCCGCAAGCCAGAAGACGTGCGCGAGGTGGTCGCCAAGGCGAAGGCGCGGCAGACGCCGATCCGGATCGGGGTCAATTACGGCAGCGTGGCGCCGATGCCGACCGAGTTCGTCGACGAGATGGCCGAGCAGAGCGCCTCTCAGGTCGAGCTTCGGGCCGAGTGGCTGGTCCGCTCGGCGCTCGGACACATTAAAATCTTGGAGGATCTCGACTTCGGTCTGACCAAGGTCAGCCTCAAGGCGTTCGAGGTGCCGGTCCTGTTCGAAGCCTACCGGCGGTTCGCGGCGCTGCCGAACGACTACCCGCTCCACCTCGGCGTGACGGAGGCCGGGACGCCACGGGCCGGCAGCGTCCGCTCGGCGACCGGGATCGGGACGCTGCTCGCGCTCGGGATCGGGGACACGATCCGGGTCTCGCTGACGACCGACCCGGTCGAAGAGGTCTTCGTCGGGTTCGAGATCCTCAAGACGCTGGAGCTGAGGCAGAAGGGGGCGACGTTGATCGCCTGCCCGACTTGCGGCCGGGTCGAGGTCGATCTCTTCAAGCTCGCCAACCAGGTCGATGAATTCCTGGGGGAGATCAAGGAGCCGATCCGGGTCGCCGTGATGGGCTGCGTCGTCAACGGTCCCGGCGAGTCGAAGGACGCCGACGTCGGGCTCGCCGCCGGCAAGGGCCAAGGGGTCATCTTCCGCAAGGGAAAGACGGTCCGCCGGGTGGCCGAAGCGGAGATGCTCGACGCCTTGAAGGCGGAGATCCGGCAGGTGCTGGAGGACCGCCGCAACGGGATCATCCACGAGGGGGAGCTCGACCGCTACCGGCCGGCTAAGCCGACGATCCAGCTCGTCAGCGTCTAGTTTCGCGCGGCGGTTTGACGCTTGGATTTGGGGCGGACTGGTCGAGAAAACCCTCACCCCCAGCCCCTCTCCCGTGCGCGGGCGACGGGAGCCTTGGCGCGGACCGCTGGAGCAAATCGGACTTGCTCGATCCGGATCGGCGATTCGGCCCGGTGGCGTCGCGGGGTCTTGTGCAAAGCATCATAATCGGACGGCGGCGGCGTTATACTTCGCTGTTGGTTGCCGCCGGGCCGGTTCTTTCAGGTGGCGTCGGCGGACCCGCCCTCGCGGGGAGAGAGTTGATGCCGCGTTTTTTGTTCCACGGGTTCCTGACGCTGCTGTTTCTCGCGTTCGCCTGGCCGTCGAACATAGCCGGGGCAGCGACGGCACGCGCCCAGGGGGCGACGCCGGCGCTCTCG
>JBBSNJ010000901.1:0-1593 GCA_038232775.1 Thermomicrobiales bacterium | reverse complement strand
GACCCGACCGCCGGGGCGGCGGCGCTCGTCGGCCGGGCGGCGACGGTGGCCGAGCCGACGACGTTCCCGATCATCGGCTCGGTCGAGCGCCCGAGCCGGGTACCGGAGGTGGTCGCCGAGGACGTCCTGGTCGTCTCCGGTTGGGTTCTCTCGCGGGCCGGCATCTTCCGGGTCGAGGCGCTGGTCGACGGCGAGGTGCGGGGGGAGGTCGAGTACGGCGTCCAGCGGGCCGACGCCGCCGCCCTCTACCCCGGCTTTCCGGACGGGGAGCTCTGCGGCTTTTTCGGCGCCGTCCCGGTCAGCGACCTCGACGACGGCGACCACGCCCTCCTGCTGCGGGTCACCGCCAAGGACGGCCGCCAGGCCGAGATCGGGACCCGGTTCGAGATCGACTCGACAGCCCGCGCCCGCGGCCGCGTCATCGGCCGCCTCGACCGCCCGCTGCCCGGTACCCGGAGCGTCGTCCGCGACCGGCTGATCGTCGCCGGCTGGGCCGTCTCTCCCGACGGCATCCGCCGGATCGAGGCGCTGGTCGGGGGAGAGCCGCGCGCCCTGGTCGCCCACGGCGCGCTCCGCCCCGACGTCGGCGTCAGCTACCCGAGCTATCCCGACGCCAGCCACAGCGGCTTCACCGGGGTCGTCCCCCTGGCCGGCCTCCCCGACGGCGACCACACCCTTACCCTCCAGATCACCTCCCGCGGCGACCTCTCGGCCGAGATCGAGGTCCCGTTCACGATCGACTCCTCCTCCCCGCTGTTGGGCGAGGTGCCGCACATCAACGTCGAGTACCCGGCCTGGCTGGCCAAGCACGAGCCGACCGCCGAGACGATCGCCGCCGCGCGCGACGAGACAGCCGCCCTCCCCCTGCGGACGACCACCAGCCTCCTCGGCCCCCTCGGCCGCGCCGACGCCGCCGCGCTGGCGGCGTCCGTCGCCTCCGTCCGCGCCCAAGCGTCGCCCGACTGGCAGCTGTGCCTCGCCCCGTCCCCCGACACCCCCGCCGAGACGCGCGATCTCGCCGAGCGCCTCGCCGCCGAGGACGCCCGGATCGTGCTGGCGTCCGCCGCCGCCGCCGCCGCCGCGGACGAGGGCCTCCCCGCCGCGGCGCCCACCGACCTCGCCCCGGCCGCCAACGCCGCCTTCGCCCTCGCCAGCGGCGACCTCGTGGCCCTCCTCCCGCCCGGCGATCTCCTCTCGCCGCTCGCCCTGGCCGAGGTCGCCAAGCTGGTGGCGGCGGCCCCCGAGACCGATCTCGTCTACGTCGACGAGGACAAGATCGACCCCGCCGCCGGGCTCCGCTGGGACCCCTTCTTCAAGCCCGACTGGTCGCCCGACCTCCTCCTCTCGACCCCCTACCTCGGCGGCTTCGTCCTCCTCCGCCGCGCGCTGGTCGAGCGGTTGGGCGGGTTCCGCGCCGGCTTCCCGGAGCGGGAGCTCTACGACCTCGTCCTCCGCGCCACCGACGCCGCGGAGCCGCCGCGAATCGGCCACCTGCCGCGCCTCCTCGCCTCCCGCCGCGGCGACGCCGCCCGCCTGGCCGACGCGCCGCCGCCCCCGGCGGTGGCCGTCGCCCAGCGCCGGGCCGTCGCCGAG
>JBBSNJ010000900.1:0-1602 GCA_038232775.1 Thermomicrobiales bacterium | reverse complement strand
CTGCCCGGTGATCGCCACCACCGGCACCGAGTCGAGCATCGCGTCGGCCAACCCCGTCACCAGATTGGTCGCCCCCGGTCCCGAGGTCGCCATGCAGACCCCCGGTCTCCCGGTCGCCCGCGCGTACCCTTCCGCCGCCAGCGCCGCCCACTGTTCGAACCGGACCAGGACGTGATGGAACCCCGCCTCCGGCAGCGCGTCGTAGAGCGGGATGACCGCCCCACCCGGGTAGCCGAAGACCGTCGTCACGCCCTCCGCTTCCAGGCTGCGGCAGGTGATCTGGGCCCCGGTCAGCAGCGGTTGCTCCGTCCTCTTGGCGGCGGCTGCCCCCAAGAGTCGCTCCGCGTCCGCCACGGCCGCCGCTGGATCAGCAAGTATCGCCTGATCTTGCGCCGTCGTCGCCATCATCCTTCCTCCCTCTCGTCCGCGATCCCCGGACCAGCGGCGGGGAACGAGCGTTCGACTCCCGCCGCCATCTTTCCCCGAGGCATCAAAAAAGCCCCCCAAACTCTGGGAGGCCCGTCTCACCGCATCCGGTGTTCTTCGCTTCTTTCGCGCCTACGCTTGAACCCGGCCTCCCATGCGCCAACGGCTCCCAATCGGGAGCTCAATAAGTACGAGCCCGAGAACGGAGACGATGGTGCCGGACAGACGGAGAGTACTCATCCCGATCGCAACCTTTGGGAACCAGCGAGTCGCACTGCGCGGTGGCCGCTTCCACCAGCGTCTGCATCTTACGCAGGGACGTCAAAACCTGTCAAGCGCCCTTTATGCAGTTTCGATGATCGCCCGCTGCCCGTCGCTGGCTACCGCCCACCGGAAGCGAGAACCAGGGGGCGCCGCATCCGACCCCCGAAAGCCTTCCGACATGCTCCCCGGCCGCTACCCGTCCGCCTCTTCCGCGTCGCCCAGTTCGTGCGGCAGATGCCCGTTCTGCTGCGGGCAAACGTGCGGCCCCGGTCCCATCGGCCGGCCGCACATCGTGCAGCGCGGTCGTCCAGCCGACACCACCGCCGCCGCGTCCGCTGAGAGCTCCCGCGCTTGCTCGCGCGAGATGCGGCAGGCGAAGCTGACCTCGGCCGCGTCGTCGTCGAGCGCGGCGGCCAGCGCCACTGCCTCCTCCTCTCCCTCCTCCTCCGCCTCCTCATTCATGTCGTGCGCCACGATCACCAGCCGATCGTGCGGCTCGTCGTACCCCAGCTCCATCCGCCCGGCCCGGAACTGGCGCCGCGTTTCGGCGTCGAAGTCCCCCGGCACCCCCGTCGACCCGAGTTCCGGCCCGCGGTCCGGGAGCTGCTCCAGCATCTGCTCCAACGCCAATCCCAGCGCCTGAAGCTGCTGCTTCTCCATCCAGACGATCGTCGTGTCGCCCTCGACCACGGCCAGCATTCGGAATCTGCGCTGCCCCGGCTCCCCGATCGCCTCGACCCGGAGGCGCTGCGCGTCGAGTTCGGAACTCGGTGGGATGCCCAAAGAAACCCCTGCCTCTGTTCGTCGAGGAACCTAAACCCTCGGACCCGCGTTGGCCGGTCCCGTCGGCGGGTCGCCCCATGACGCCGAAGGATAGCACGCGACCCTACGCTAGCCGCCAAAACGGGCTCG
>JBBSNJ010000899.1:0-1605 GCA_038232775.1 Thermomicrobiales bacterium | reverse complement strand
CGGGCGATCGTGCCCGCCGCGCCCAACCCCCGAGGAGCCGATCATGACCGACGCGACGATCACCCACCTCGACCTGAGCGATCCCCATTCCCGCGAGACCGCCTTCGCCACCTACGCCGATCTCCGCGGCCGCTGCCCCGTCTCCCGCGTCAAACTCAGCTTCGGCGAGGAGCTCGAGTCGGCCGCCGCCGAGGGGGGCGACCCCGGCGCCGGGGGGAGCAGCCCGGCCGCCGACGGTTCAGCCGCCCGCAACAACGAGGTTTTTTTCGTCGCCGGCTACGAGCAGGCGGTCGCCGCCCTCCTCGACGACCGGCTCGGGGTCGATCCCACCGCCGGCCTGACCGAGGAGCAGAAGGCCCAACTGCCGCCGACGCCGGAGGAGTTCCGCCCCCTCCAGCGCTCCCTCCTCAGCGTCGACCCGCCCGACCACACCCGACTCCGCCGCCTCGTCCAGCCCAGCTTCTCGGGGCGGGCGATGGACGCCCCCAAGCCGCGCATCCAGCAGATCGCCGGCGACCTGCTCGACGAGGCCGAGCGCGCTGCCGCCGCCCGCGGCGAGGCCGCGCCCGACCGGGCACTGGAGTTGAACGACGCCTACGCCTTCCCGCTGCCGATGAAGGTGATCTCCGAGATGCTGGGGGTGCCGGAGGCGGACCGCGAGGCGATCCGCCGTTGGTCCGACTCGCTGCTCGGCGCCCAGCAGGCCCCGACCGAGGAGATCCGGGCCGACCTCCGCGCCTTCATCGACTACCTGCGCGATCTCTTCGCCGCCAAGCGCCGTCAGCCCGGCGACGACCTGACCAGCAGCCTGGTCCACGCCGAGGAGGACGGCGACCGCCTGAACGAGGACGAGCTGCTCTCGATGGTCTTCCTCCTGATCGTCGCCGGCCACGCCACTACCGTCAACCTGATCGGCAGCACCGTCTACGCCCTGCTGACCAACCCCGACCAGCTCGCGCGCCTGCGGGAGGACCCGAGCCTGGTCAAGGCCGCGGTCGAGGAGGGGCTGCGCTACTTCGGCCCGGCCGAGACGACGACACTCCGCTTCGCCCACGAGGAGACCGTCGTCGGCGGCGTGGCCATCCCCCAAGGAGAGCGAGTGATCGTCGGACTCGGCGCCGCCGACCGCGACCCGGCGCGCTTCCCCGACCCCGACCGCTTCCTGCTCGGCCGGCCGGAGGTCAACCGGCACGTCGCCTTCGGCAAGGGGCTCCACGCCTGCCTCGGCGCCCCCCTGGCCCGGATCGAGGGCCAGGTCGCCCTCGCCGCCCTGCTCGACCGCGCCCCCGCGCTGCGCCTGGCCGTCCCCGCCGACGAGCTCCGCTGGCGGCCCGGCTTCCTACGCGGCCTGGAGTCGTTGCCGCTGCGGTTCTAAAGCGGTCTGCGGAAGCGTTGTCGACGTCCGACCAGGTAGGGGCGCTGCTTGCTGCGCCCGTCGGCCGCAGGCCGACAACCAACCTCACCGGTCCTCGAGCAAGCGTGGGGGACAACCCGTCTGCACGGCGCTCTGGGACGCTTCAGCACCACGCTGGAGACACTCGGCCGGCGCCGCGTCGCCAAAGAACGTCGACCGCGGCTCGCAGAGGCATGTACCGAGCACGATGG
>JBBSNJ010000898.1:0-1606 GCA_038232775.1 Thermomicrobiales bacterium | reverse complement strand
CGGGCGCGTCGAGGGGCGGGTCGGGGGTGAGCGGGGAGGGGGCGGGTAGCGGAGCGGCGGGAGCGGCCAGGGAGGACGGCGTACAGTTAAACTGTTGGTCGTCCGCCGAGACGGGCCGTCCGCGTCGCGGGCGACCGGAGCGGCGGGCGAGTCTCGCTTCGCGCAGGTGACCAGGAACGACGCCGTTGGCCGCCGATCCGGGGCCGCGGGGCCGGACCGGGAGCGGGCGGGTCGGGGGCGGGGTGCCGCCCCTCGGCGCCGACCCCGAGCTCCGTCGGGTTCCAGGCCCCGCGGCCGCCGACCACTACCAGGTGCTCGGGGTGCCCTACGCCGCGTCGGGGGCCGAGATCGCGCGCGCCTACCGGGCGGCGATGAAGCGGATCCACCCCGACCGCCAGCCGGCGGGCGGCGACCCGCGGGGCCGGGCGGCGGCCGAGGAGGCGGCGCGGCGGTTGAACCTCGCCTACGCCACCCTCTCGAAACCGCTCGCCCGCCAGGCCTACGACCGGACGATCCGGGGCGCGATCGTCCAGGACCAGATCATGAGTCGCTACGTCGGCGGGTTCCACGTGCCGCAGGCGAACGGGACGGGCGGCGCCGACCCGCTCGCCCCGCCGCCGCGGCGGGCGCCGACGGCGAGCGAGCGGCGGGAGCGGCGGCGGGCGGACCGCGACGCCCTGGTCAGCTTGGTCGCCGTCTTCGCCGGGATGGCCCTGCTGTTGGTGCTGCTGCTCTTGATCTGGGCGGCGGTCGCCGCCTTGGCTGAGGCCGTGGTCTAGGCGCGCGCCAACGCGGCATCGCGGGGGAGCGGTGGCTCGCCGGCGAGCGTCTCACACGGAATTCGGGAGAATCCTTCGCATGCCCGCGGCGGCAGCCGGCCCTCACCCCCGGCCTCCTTGCCCTGGTCCCGTGCGCGGGAGAGGGGAGCCTGGTCGCGGACCGCGGGGGCGACACCCACGATTCACCCGGATTCCGTGTCACGTGCCCTGTGGGGATGTCGGCGTCGGCCCGCTGCTCGAAGCCGCCACCGGTGCGGACGTCGATCTCCGTCCGGAGCAGGGGCGGATCGGCTCCGGCGGCGTGATCGGCGACGGCGCGGTCGGCTCACGGTTGGGGGCACGTTGGGGGCTGGTCAGGAGCCGACCGGTGCCGGCCCGGAGGCGAGAACGGTTCGAGACCGCGGCGGGGCGACAAGCTGAGACAGGGGCACCGTCAGAATATGCAATAATCGCGATAACGTGATATACTGATGCCAATGACTGAGGAGATCTTGACGGGAGGGGAGACCGTGAACCTGTTGCGTACCTTGTTCCACCGTTCGAGCCGCGAGGCGGCGCTGACCGCCAACGGCGGTTCCCGCTTCGACCGCTACTACGGCGATGTGATCCGTTCCGGCGTCGGCTACCCGACCGCCGACGAGGCGCGCCGCGACCTGGCCCGCCACGACCGGTCGATGCTCCGCTACGGCTGGCCCCGCTAGTTCGGGCACCGACCGTTGAGCGGGACCGATAGCGGGACCGATAAATGAAGCCCCCGGCGCTTATGCGCCGGGGGCTTCGTTCGTGGGCGTTCCCCAACGGCACGGAAACCGGCTGATCGCCGCGCG
>JBBSNJ010000897.1:0-1611 GCA_038232775.1 Thermomicrobiales bacterium | reverse complement strand
GGGGCTGCGGGCGGCGATCGCGGCGCGGCAGCGGGTGGCGGGATCGCCCGTCCACGTCCACTCGCAGTACGGAGAGGAGCGCAACGCCAGCTAGTTGCTCGCGAGCGGGGTGGAGGGGGTCGGCTACCTGCTCAAGGACCGGGTGGCCGATGTCGGGGATTTTCTGGCCGCGGTGCGTCAGGTGGCAGGAGGGGGGACCGTGCTCGACCCCGAGGTCGTCGCTCAGCTCGTCGCCCGCCGCCGCCGCAACGACCGGATCGAGGAGCTGACCCCCCGCGAGCGGGAGGTCCTCGCCCTGATGGCCGAGGGCCGGACCAACGCCGCGATCGCCGACCGCCTCTTCGTCAACCCCGGCACGGTCGAGAAACACGTCACCAACATCTTCGCCAAGCTCGGCCTGACCGAGACCGAGACCGACCACCGCCGCGTGCTGGCGGTGCTGGCGTACCTGCGGGGGTGATCGAAACGCCCGCTTGGGAGCAACTCCCCCAGTTCTTGACTCGCCGGACCGCCGGGGAGGTGGAGCAACCAGCCCCCGTAGTTGGACGACCCAGCGTTTCGGCCGCTCACCCTGTTGGCCGTTTCCGGGGGGAATTGCGCCCCGCGCCGGATCGGCGGCCCGTGTCCACTCCAGCGCGCTCCGGCGCGACCGGCGTCTTTCTTCAGCAGGAGCCTAAGTCGCCCGAGCCGCGCTCAACGGCGGCGCCCGCCTGGAAGGCAACGTAGGAGGGATGGACGATGAGGCGGGCGACGCCGACAGCGAACTCGCGTGAGCGATCGTCTGCGGGTGGGCGGACGAGCGGGACGTCCTTCGCCAGCCGGGCGAAGAGCGAGGCGAGGGGATTCGCCTCGGCGCCGCGAAACGGCTGCCCGTCGCGCAGGCGCAGGACCTGGGGCCAGGTCCCCCAGGCGGCGCGGGGGTCCGGCTCGGGGCCGCCGCCGAAGTGGGCGAGGTAGCGGCCGAGCACGAAAGGGTAGACCTTCTGTGCCCGAAAGGACTTGGCGGTCCGGGCGTCGACGCGACCGAGGAGGGCGTCGGCGCCGTGCCGCTTCAGCCAGGCGAGCACGCCGGAGATTTGCCGGTTGGCGTAGAGGACGTTGTCGCGCTGGCGCGCCAGCTCGGCGGTCGACCGGGCGAAGGGGTCCTGCGACTTCAGCTCGAAGACGCCGAGGGTGCCGGTCTTCCGGTCGAAGACGACGGCGTCGACGTCGGTGCGGACGTCGCCGCCGTCCCGCCGGAGCTCGATCCTGCCGGCACTGGTCACGAATCGCTTGTCCCCGAAGAGGGCGTAGAGATCCCGGCGGAAGACGCCCTCGCGGAGATAGGCCGTGTTGTGATACTCCTGCGCGGCGCGTCGTTTCAGCTCGCGGGCCAGGAAGAGCAGCGGCTCCGTCGTCAGCCCGTGGACCGACCAGACGAGTCGGTCCGGGTCGAGCCGAACGAGCGGCGCGGGCGCGACGCCGGGCACGGCAGCGTGGTAGGCCGCGCCCGCTCGGTCGAGTGTGAAGGCGGCGACGGCCCGGCCGGCGACCGCGGGATCGAGGGCGAGGGCGGCCGCGATCGCGGCCACCAGGGAGCGCTCGGATCGCGGCGCCGCCGCTTCCCCGTGG
>JBBSNJ010000896.1:0-1623 GCA_038232775.1 Thermomicrobiales bacterium | reverse complement strand
GGCCGACTCCGAGCCCAAGGCGGAGCCGGAGCCGGAGCCGGGGTCGGAACCGGCTCCGGCTCCGACCCCGGCCGATCCGCCGTGGTTGGCCCCCCCGCCGACCGGGATCGAGGTGCCGGTCTTGAACGGTGGCGCCCCGGTCGAACCGGCACCCGAAGCCGGAGCGACATCGGAACCGGAGCGCGACGCCGATGCCGGCGGCGGACGCGACGGGGACCGGCGCCGGGATGGGGGTCAGGCCGAGCGCGGCCCGGACGGTGGCGGCGCCGGCGACGACGATGAAGAGCGCCAGCCGAAGCGCGAGGCGAAGGGGTAGGGGGCGCCGGAGCGACGCCCGACCACGCCGCCGCCCGCTTCTGGCGCGCCACGACCGCGGGGCACCCGCGTTCGTCGTCGCCCTCGGCGGAGGGAGTGGGGTCTGGACGCTCCCCGCCGACGGCCAGTTCCTGGGCGACCGGCCCGATCCGGCGCTCGCGCGGAAGCCGCGACATCCACGTTAGGGCTGGGAGGACGATAGTTCGCCAGTTGCTCATCGCGGTGCCGAACATCGGTGCCGCGCCGCGGTCGGCTGGAACTTCCCGGTGGCGTTGGTCGCCGGCCTTATACGGAACTCGGGTGGATCGTGGGTGTTGCCCCGGCGGTTCGCGACCACGCTCCCCCTTGCCCCTGTCCCGCGCACCGGGAGCAGGGCCCGGGGTGAGGGTCGGCCGCCGCAGCGGGAACGCGACGTGTTCTCCCGGATTCCGTATTATTCGTCCTCGGCGCTGGGGGCGGGCCGTCGATGGTCCTCCTCGAGGAGCGATCGCACCCGAGGGACGGCCGTTGCCAGTGCTGCCAACGCCTGCCGCAGCGCTTCCGTCTGGTCCGGGGTCGGATCCGGCCGCAGGTTGGGGTAGATCTCCTGGGTCAACAGGCCGCGGAGCGTGGTCACGAACTCGCCCACCTGCGCCCGCGTCGCGCCGTCGAGGAAGAGGCGTTGGGCGCTGTAGGCGTCGGCGAAGGTGAAGGCCCGCTCCCCGACGTCCTTCCAGTTCTCCCAGGCGAGGGCTTCGGGGAGGAGATCGTCCGGCGGCGCGTAGGGTTCGCCGGGCAGCAAGATTGGATTCGTGACCGCCGCCACCGCCGCTTCGAGCCGGGCCAGTCGGGCGTAGAGGTCGGCGCCGACTTCCGCCCGGCGCTGCCCGAGCCATTCTCGCGCCGCCGGTCCCTCGCCCCGGGAGCGCTCCCGCGCCCGCTGCTGGTCCCGCTCCGCGAGCGCGGCCAGCACCGCCGCCCGCAGCCGCTCCAGGGCCGCGTCCTGCCGAGCTTCGTCGGCCTCCCGTCGCGCCCGCGCCTGTTGCCCCAAACCTTCGATCCCGATGGCCAAGCGCTCCGCCTCGGCCGTTAGCCGCTCCTCCAGCCGGCTCAGCCGCTCGGTCTGGGCGCTCAACGCCAGCGGCGGCTCGTGTCGGCCCACACGCTCCAGATCGCCTCGGAGCGCGACCCGCAACCGGGCCAGATCGGCCGGCAGCTCGGACTCCGAATCCGAAGCGGGAACCCGGTCGGCGGTCAGCGGGCGCGCGGCGGTGGGCTCGATCACGACCTCGGCCCCGGCGCCGCCCGCCGCCGGCGCTCCCGCTGCTG
>JBBSNJ010000895.1:0-1625 GCA_038232775.1 Thermomicrobiales bacterium | reverse complement strand
CGCAACGTGGGTCTGGTCGCCTGGGAGGTTGCGGAGGCGGGGGCTGGCGGGCTGGGGTGCGAGGGGTTGCGGCGGGGGGGGCCGGAGGGCCGCCCCCTCGTTGTTGGGACTGAGTGCTGTCGGAGACGGAATCCGGGTGATGAGTCGTGGTTGCCGGAGATCGGCCCTCACCCCCGGCCCCTCTCCCGCTGCGGCAGGAGAGGGGAGTCATAGGGAATCCTATTGAATTAACCCGCTATTGAAACTGGGAACCACTCCCCTCTCCCGCGCACGGGACAGGGGGAAGGGGTCGAGGGTGGGGGTGGGGGCTTCTTCCCGGCAAGCGGAACTGTTCACCCGGACTCCGTATCGCCCCTTCGAATCGCCCCTTCGGCGCCGCCCAGGGGAAGCGAAGCCTCCCTGATCAGCGGACGCGCGGCGCGAGGACGCGGTCGCCTTAGGAGCCGGAGGAGGCCCGCCACTGTTGCCAGGGCCGGCGCTTCCAGAGGAACCAGGCGATGCCGACGACGACGAGGACGATCACCACGTTCTGGAACGCCGCGACGTAGCCGCCGACGTCCTCCCAGCGGTCGCCCAGGATCCATCCCAGGCCGATCAGGACGAGGTTCCAGATGCCGCTGCCGATCGCGGTGTAGAGGACGAACTGGCCCAGCGGCATCCCCCGCCAGCCGGCCGGCAGCGAGACGAGGCTGCGGACGATCGGGACCAGCCGGCCGAAGAAGACGACCGAGCGGCCGTGGCGGTCGAACCAGCGCTCGGCCCGGTCGACGTCGTCCTGGCTGACCGTCAGCCAGCGCCCGAAGCGGTCGACCAGGCGGCGGACCCGCGCCTCGCCGATGGCGTGGGCGACGCCGTAGAGGATCAGGGCGCCGACGACCGAGCCGACGGTCGCGGCCAGGACCAGCAGGGGGAGGGCGAAGCGCCCCTGCCCGGCGAGGAACCCGGCCAGGGGGAGGATCGCCTCGGAGGGGATGGGGGGGACCACGTTCTCGAGGGCGATCAGGAAGGCGACGCCGCCGTAGCCGAGCGCTTCGATGATGTCGGTCGCCCACTGCACGATGTCGCCGAGCGGGTTGGTCACGCCTGCCTCTCTCTATCCTTGATCGTCGCGCCGCCCGGACCGCGCCCACGGGAGGGGGGGCGCCGGGGGAATCGTACTCGCCGGCGGTGCGCCGGCCCAGCCGCCGCCCGCCGCGACCCCGGCACGGGTCGGTCATGGTGCGGGGTTGCGGCGGCGATCGCGGCGATTGCTCGCCGATCGCCCCGCCGGGCCCGGCCCGGCCGACGGAGCCGGTCGGCGGCGGCGCGGGTCTCGGGGCACGACCGCCGATGCCGCGGTGGCCGGGCTCGACCCTGCCCCGCGGCCGCCTCCGGGACCGCCGCTCACTGGTAGGGGGACCGAGACCGGCCTCTGACCCGGACGCCGCGGACGCCCCGGACGACCGGGGGATCGGGGGTAGGGCTCGCCCCCGTTCCGCCGATCGGCCAGGCTCGGAACGGCGATCGCCCGACCGGAGGAGGGGGCGATCGGGTACCCTCAACCGAGCGGCGGCGGACGAGCCGGCGGCCGCCGGGCGGTGGGCGCCCGCGGCGGCCGACCGTCGGCCAGCCGGCGAGGAGGCCGG
>JBBSNJ010000894.1:0-1629 GCA_038232775.1 Thermomicrobiales bacterium | reverse complement strand
GGAGGCGGCCCGCGGCCTCGGCCAGTCGCCGGCCGGGGCGTTCCGGCGGGTGACGATCCCGCTGGCGCGGCCCGGCGTGCTGGCCGGGGCGGCGCTGGTGATGCTGACGACGCTCAAGGAGCTGCCGGTGACGCTGCTCCTCAGCCCGACCGGCTACGACACCCTGGCGACCCAGATCTGGCGCTCGGCGACCGAGGCCGCCTACGGCCGGGCCGCGGTGCCGGCCCTGCTCTTGATCCTCCTCTCGGCGCTGCCGACGCTGCTGCTCGCGGTCCGCGACCGGACGCCGGGATGAGCGGGTCGCGGCTGGCGGGCAGCCGATGGCGGCGGGCAGGAGCGGCGTCCGCGGACCGCGAGCCGCGAGCCGCGAGCCCCGCGCCGACGCTCCGCTGCGCCGGCTTGGCCAAGGCGTACGGGGAGACGGCGGTCGTCGCCGGGCTCGACCTGGAGGCGGGGGGCGGCGAGCTGGTGGCGCTGCTCGGGCCGTCCGGCTGCGGCAAGACGACGACGCTGCGCTTGATCGCCGGCTTCGAGGAGCCGGACGCCGGGCTGATCGAGGTCGGCGGGCGCCCGGTGGCCGCGGTTGGGGCCGGGACCGGGGCGGGGGGCCGGCGGAGCCTGCCGCCCGAGGAGCGGCGGGTGGGGATGGTCTTCCAGGACTACGCCCTCTTTCCCCACTTGAGCGTGGCCCGCAACGTCGCCTTCGGACTGCCGCGGCTGGGCCGGGGCGAGCGGGAGGCGCGGGTGGCGGCGGCGCTGGCGGCGGTCGGGCTGGCGGGGATGGGGGAGCGGTCGCCGCACCAGCTCTCCGGTGGGCAGCAGCAGCGGGTGGCGCTGGCGCGGGCGCTGGCGCCGAGCCCGGAAGTCGTCCTCCTCGACGAACCGTTCTCGAACCTCGACCCCGCGCTGCGGGCGGAGGTCCGGAGCGAGGTGCGGCAGATCTTGGCGGCGGCGGGGGCGACGGTGGTGCTGGTGACGCACGACCGGGACGAAGCGCTCAGCCTGGCGGACCGGGTGGCGGTGATGGGGCGGGGGCGGATCGTCCAGGTGGCGACGCCGGAGGAGCTCTACCACCGACCTACGACGCGCTGGGTGGCGGCCTTCGTCGGGGATGCGGAGTTCCTCCCCGGCGAGGGGCAGGGGCGCCGGGTCGCGACCGAACTGGGCGAACTGCCGACCCAGGGGAGCGTCTCCGGTCCGGTCGAGGTTATGCTCCGGCCGGAGCAACTGCGGCTCGTCCCTGTTCCCGACGGGAGCGCCGCCGGCTCGGCGGGTGCCAACGCGACGGTCTTGAACCGCCTCTTCTACGGCCACGACCAGACGCTGACCGTCCGCCTCGACACCGGCCGCCAGCTCCGCGCCCGGCTCGGCCCCTACGGCGGCATCCGCCCCGGGGATCGGGTGCTGGCCTCGGTCCGGGGGGCGGTGCTGACCTTCCCGCGGGAGGGGTGTTCCAACCTTCTTTAGCAGCGTGGCGTCGACGGCGCTGGCCCTCATATGGGCTTCGGGTAGTGGCTTCGGTTGCCCGGCGAGACACCCTCACCCTCGGCCCCCTCGATGGCGGACAGTTTGGCGGAGCCGGCCCGGCTCCGGTGCGAGGATAGCGGGGATTGCCTGCCGCCCGCGTCG
>JBBSNJ010000893.1:0-1632 GCA_038232775.1 Thermomicrobiales bacterium | reverse complement strand
CCCGTTAAAGCCCGCCTCCCCGCGCGGATCGTCATCGAGACGGGCTAGAAGCCCGTCGCGGCTTTCGTCGGTCGCACGGGAAAGGCGTTACCCCTCCCCGCGACCACGGCCGCCCCACTGCCTTGCAGGGCGTCCGCCGGCCCTGGAAACGAGCCACTCCTACTTGCCGCACACTCCCGGTCTCTCGGCCGCTCACCCCGTCCCATCGGGGGCGCGGGCATCACCCCGCCGGCTCGTGAGACCTTCCCAGGTTAGCGATGGACTTCGGCCCGACGGTCACGTCGCTAGGAGCCTTGTCGCTCCACGCCCACCCCGTATGTCCGGGGCGTCACCCCGGCATAGTCGCCTCGCCCCGAGTCCGGGCCGAGTTTTCCCCGAGCAGAACGCAGAAGCTCTCGGGTATCCGCCGGGGTGGACTGTTCGCGGTCCGGCACCGTCTCCGTCGGGCCTCACTGGCAAGCGCTTCGGTTTCGCGCCTCTCGTGGTTGAGCTCTTCCCGGCCGCCTTTTCTCGGGCGGTCCCCGGGCCTTCGGATCGGCCCGGTCCGTCTGGTCGCCCAGCTCGGAGGTCCCCACGCCAGCCGCGTTGTGCGCGCATCGCAGCGCACACCCCGCGGGCGGGATTCGCACCCGCTTTGAACCATCACGGCCTCCTCACGGTGAAGAGAAGAGGCGTGTCCCTGTCGCCCCCGTTCTGGGGTTACTCCATCGGATCGAACGCCCGGTTTGTCTCCGCGCCGCATTTGGTTGCGGGTCGCGTCCTTTGGCCGGGCGAGCCTCCGTCGAACCGGACGAGCGCCTCTCGACGCATCCGGCTCTACGGGCCGGCACCTCCTCTCGTGCGGCGGGTGATGAATCCGCCTCCCCCAAGCGGCCGGGAGGGCCGGATGCGGGTCTTCGGGAGGTGCCCCGTCTCGATGACGTCCGCCGACGCTCTCGTGCCGTCGGTGCAGACCTCTGGCTTGGAGGGTCTCAAGGTTCCCCGGTAGCGCTCAAAGGGATGCGGGAATGGGCCAGCGTTTCTTCGCCGCCACCGCGTCGAAGGGGTTGCTCGCGAAAAGAGTTCAGAAACGCGGTCTCAAAGCAGGGTTTTGTTCCCACTTCGAGAAAAGTTCGATATCAAAAAGGCATAGGAACGGGTCGGGTAGAGGGAATGGGAGACGGCTCCCGCGGGGTCTCTGATTTGAGCCCGCGGGGGTCGGCGACAGGCAAGGTTTTCCGGGAGGTTTTCGAATGGAGTAGTCGCCTACCTCAGCACGAGGCGAGGCGGACTGCGGAGCAGCCCGGCGTGGGCGTTCCGTGGTCCGCAACGCTTCATCCAGCGGAGGAGGTGACTGATGCCGAACTTGAGGAAGGCGAGCGAGCAGCTGTTTCGGAGGACGCCCGACGAGGCGTTCCCGTCCCTGGGCGAGATCCTCGCGCGGTGCCGGGACGACGCCGAGCGGTCGACCGACCGGTGGCGGCCGCCCAAAGGCATGACGCCCGTGGCGCACGAGGGGAGGCTCGAGCTGGACTTGGGCGACGGCTACGAGCCGTTCGCCCTGAACGACTGGTCGTTCACGCAGCTCTGCGGGCTGGCGAAGGTGAGCAAAGACACCTTGAATCAATTGTCCGCGGAGACGGCGGGGCGCGT
>JBBSNJ010000892.1:0-1637 GCA_038232775.1 Thermomicrobiales bacterium | reverse complement strand
GTGTTGGGCGCCTATTTTTGCCTTCGGGGCACGAATTTGGAGCCGCGCGCTCGCCGGGAGGGTCCCATTGTTCGACGGTGGCGACGGCGCCGCGGCGGCTCGCCAGCGGCGCGCCTAGCCCGAGCACAGGGGATTCGGGGCACGGGGTGGGTGAGCGGATCAGCGCTCGCGGTGCTCATAGTCAGTGGGGGAGGGCCACGGATGCCAGTTGCTGACAACCTCGACGACGGGGCCGAGCGGTCCACGGTCGAGGCGGTGTCGCGGAGAGGGTTCGTCCGGCGGGCGGTGATCCTCGGTGCCTCGGCTCCCATCGCCATGCTCGTCCTCCAGGCGTGCGGTGGCGACGACGAGGAGGAGCCCAGCACGACCGATGTGGGCGACGAGGCAGAGACCACCGTCGCCGACGTGACCGACGAAGAGACGACGGTGGTCGACGAGGCGGACGAGGAAGCGACGACGGTGGCCGGTGCCGGCACCGAGGAACCGGCCGGCGGCACCACCGTTGTCGTCCGCGTGGCGACGCCGATCGGGTCGTCGGGGACCGATGGGGCCACGCCCGTCGTCGTCGGAAGCCCGGCGGCCGGCGCGACACCGGTCGTGGTGGCGTCGCCCCGCGGTGCGGCCACGCCGGTCGCCGAGGTGGTTCCGACCTCCGCCCCCCTCCCCTCCAGCCCGACGACCTAAGGCGCGGTCACCGCCGCCCGCTGTCATCGATTCCAGTGGTCCCGAGCCGGACGAGGAACCGGGTGGTCTCCGCTGAGCACCTGCTCCGCGACCGGCTCGGCCCAAAGCGGCCCGCCGCGGCCTGGCCGGGTCTCGTCTCTCTGGCCCTGGGGTGGGCGGGAGCTGGTCGCGGCGGGGTCGAGGAGAGTCCCGGCGTTCGATCGCCGATCATCCCGGTTGGGCTCGTCATATGGCATTCGTTTTTTGAATGGGTCCGCTCCCACGAGCTGGATTTCTCCCCTTTCCCGCGCACGGGATAGGGGCAAGGCAGCCGGGGCTGAGGGCCTCTCTCCGGCCACCGCGAACGATCACCCAGATTCCGTCTCAGTCCTGTTGGCCGTCGCCCGTGGCCGAGCAGACCGAATCTCCCTCGGGCGGTGATCACTGCGCCGTTCAAGGACAGCCTCGAACGCGGCGGTCGCATCCAGGCCGGGGAGACGTGCGACGGAGTCCTGTCGAACCGTCCCATCGCCGGTTACTCGGCCAGCTCCCCTCCCCCGCGTATGGAATAGAGGCAAGAAGTTGGGAATCGTGCCCCGAGCGGCGTCGAAGGGATAAGGGCCGCTCTCTGGAAAGTTGGAGCACCTACCCGGATTCCGGATGAAAGCGAACGCGGAGCTGGCGAAGGATCTCCTCGCCACCGCTGGTTCGCTCCGCCCCTGAGGCCGATTTGATCGGCGGAGCTACTCGGATCGATCGAGCGCACGCGCTCGCGAGGGAAACCGCTCGACGGGCCCCGACCGCATCAACTATCGCACGTCCTTGACACAAACCGATCGCGTCCGTAGCATTCAGTCGCTAAGCGTACTCTGCTTCGGTTCCTCTTTCGGGTGCCTTGCCCACCGCCGCCGGGTCGCCCGACCGGCCGGTCCGGATGTTGGTCGGTTTCGGTCGTAGCCCGTTCCCGCCGTGCT
>JBBSNJ010000891.1:0-1653 GCA_038232775.1 Thermomicrobiales bacterium | reverse complement strand
TGCGGGGATTAAGCCGGTTCCGTTTGGGGGGGGCCGACGCCGATCGGGCGATCGCGGCCGGGTACGGCCCGATTCCCCGGAAAACCGGGACTGATCACCCGGATTGCGTATCAGACATCACCCTTCTGCCCAGGGTAGCCGCGGACGAAGAGGAGGCAACCCTCGCCCCCGCCGCGGGACCCGATGGAGATCGGGAGGTGGGAGGGGTGCACGCGAAGTCCGGGGCGGCCTCGGCCCTCGACGGTGCTGCCCGAGATCGGCGGGGCTGCTGGACGTACCCGCCTCCCGGCACGGTACGGCTCCGTCGTCGGCCGGGCTCCGATCGCGGCGGAGACTCCCGTCCGAGAGATCGAGCGCCTTCCCCCAGACGACCGCTCCGGCTCCCCCGACCGTCGCCAACCCGAGCCGCTCCGCCCGCCGGTTCCCGGACGCGAAGCCGGGAGGGGGGCTCCCTTCCGGCTACGGACGCCCCGCGACCCCTCCCACCGTCGCCTACCGCCGCGAGACCAACGCCTCCATGTTGCGCAGGGCACGCTCGGCGTCGGCGAGGGGATCGGCCGGGTTGTCCTGCTCGGCGATCAGCCAGCGGACGCTGCTGCCGGCGGCGAGGATCGCGGGCCAATCGAGGGAGCCGTCGCCGGCGGGGAGATCGGCCTGGTCGGGGGCGGGGCCGAGGTCCTTCAAGTGGAGGAGGGGGACGCGGCCGGCGTGGCGCTGCAGCAGCGCGATCGGGTCGAGACCAGCGCGGGCCGCCCAGTAGACGTCGAGCTCGATCCCGACAAGGGTGGGGTCGGTCTCGGCGACGATCACGTCGAACAGGGAGCGGCCGTCGGCGGCGCCGGGGAGGGCGGCGAACTCGAAGTCGTGGTGGTGGTAGGCGAAGGCGAGGCCGGCCGCCTGGGCGGCGGCGCCCCAGCGGGGGAGGTCGGCGGCCAGACCGCGGGCGGCGTCGCGGCTCGCCCGCCGCTCCTGCGGCACCCAGGGGACGACGGCGAACTGGCCGCCGAGGGCGACAACCTCGGCCAGCGCCTCGTCCGTCCGGCCTTCCCAGTCGGGGAGCTTGACGTGGGCGCCGACGGCGCGTAGGCCGTGCTCGTCGAGCGCGGCCCGGACCTCGGCGACCGGCAGTCCGCCGTAGCCGGCGAACTCGACCGCGCCGTAGCCGATCGCGGCGACGCGGGCGAGGGTGCCGAGGAAGTCGCGGCCGGTCTCGCTGCGGACGGTGTAGAGCTGGAGGGCGATCGGGTTGGCGGTGGGCTGGGCGGCGGGAGCGTCGGTCATGGGGCGGGACCTCCTCGGATGGTCGTCGATCGTCGGCCGTCAGGACGGGGCCGTCGCGGCGTCGGGAGATAGTAGGGCAAGCGCGGCGGCGCCGCTCGGGGCCATGGTTCGACGGCAGACGGCAAACGCCAGTTGCCAGTTGGCCTGTCGCACGCCACGCCTAACGCCTAACGCCCGTCCTCCAGCGGTGGGAGGGCGAAGGTCGTTTCGAGGTCGAGGGCGCGGCCCTGCTCGGCGGACGCTTCCGCCTGGAGGATGATCTCGAGGACGTGGAGGGCGTGCTCGGGGGTGAGGACGGGGGCCGCGGTCCCTTCGAGGCAGGCGACGAGGTGAGCCGGGCCGGTCTGGATCAGGTTGGGGACCGGGTTGGGG
>JBBSNJ010000890.1:0-1657 GCA_038232775.1 Thermomicrobiales bacterium | reverse complement strand
GACGTTCGGGGAGGATCTCGGACTCCGCGGCGAGCTCGGAACGCCGGCACGGCGGGCGCGCCGAAGCGCGCGTGGGGGGAGCGATGGCCCTGACGATCCTCGATGTCCGCGCGATGCGGCTCGACCGGCCGCCCCGGGAGTTCCCGGCCGCCCGCCGGCGGCCGTGGACGGAGACGGACGAGGTCGCCAACCCGATGTCGCGCTACCCGGACGTCAAGCCGCACCGCGGTCTCTGGCTGCCGAAGTGGGAAGACGTTTGGTGTCGGGTGACGCTGGAGGACGGCACCTGGGGCTTGGGCCAGACGGGGCACGGCCGGGCGGTGGCGGCGGTGATCGACGACCACCTCGGGCCGCGGCTGGTCGGCCAGGACGTCTTCGCGGGCGAGAAGCTGGCCGACATGCTGTTCCGCCTGACCAAGCCCTACGGCACGGTCGGGCTGGCCTCCTACGCGATCAGCGCCGTCGATCTGGCGCTCTGGGACGCGCGGGGCAAGGTGCTGGAGCGGCCGGTCTACGAGCTGCTGGGGGGGCCGCAGAAGGACCGGATCGCCTGCTACGCGACCGGCAACGACGTCGATTGGTACCGGGAGCTCGGCTTCCGCGCCTTCAAGCTGGCCTGCCCCCACGGCCCGGTCGACGGGCGCGACGGGCTGGCCAAGAACGAGGCGTTCGTCGCCCGCGCCCGCGAGCGGATCGGGGACGACGCCGACCTGATGCTCGACTGCTGGATGGCGTTCGACGTCGACTACGCGGTCCGGTTGGCGGAGCGGCTGCGGCCGTACAACCTGACCTGGCTCGAGGAGTGCCTGATCCCCGAGGATTTCGACGGCCACCTCGCGCTGCGGCGGCGGCTCCCGTGGCAGACGCTGGCCACCGGCGAGCACTGGTACACCCACCTGCCGTTCCAGTGGGCGGCCAGCCAGCGGGCGATCGACGTCCTGCAACCCGACATCAACTGGTGCGGCGGGGCGACGACCTGCCAGAAGATCGCCGCGATCGCCGACGCCGCCGGTCTGCCGGTGATCCTGCACGGCGGGGGGAACACGGCCTTCGGCCAGCACTTCAGCTTCGCGTCGCCGGCCGTCCCTTGGCTGGAGTGCTTCGTCGGGACGCCGCCGGGGGTGCCGCTGGCGGAGGGGTGGGGGCTGCCGGGGCAGGCGGTGCCGGAGGACGGTTTCCTCGTGCCGAGTTCGGCGCCGGGGTTCGGGCTGGAGATCCCGGAGGGGTGGCTGGCGCCGTTCTTCGGGTAGGGCTGAACCATTTCTCACCGGTTGCGCTCTTGCTTACTCAGAACCAGAGTCGGTACCCAGTAAGGAATCCGGGTGATCGGGTCCGCTTCCCGGAGAGCAGCCCTCACCCCCGACCCTTCTCCCGTGCGCGGGAGAGGGGAGACGTTCCCGCTCCCGAGAGCGGAACGGGTCAACCGGAATGGGTATCACCCCTTCGGCTCCGCTCAGGGCGGGCCCCTGGGCACCTTCTTTACAGCGCTTTGCAGAAGAGTCGGCCCGGGGCCAGGGAGTTCTGTGGGCGGCTGTCGCCCTGCGGGCGACGGGCGCAGCAAGCAGCGCCCCGACCCAGATCGACGCCGACGACTCTTCTGATAACCGTTCTGGAGCGGTTTGCGACGAAGCTGACCGGCCTCGACCCTCTGTAGGGG
>JBBSNJ010000889.1:0-1659 GCA_038232775.1 Thermomicrobiales bacterium | reverse complement strand
CTCGCCGAGCCGGTCTCGGTACTGTCCCTGCTCGGTCTGATTGGGGTTGGGTTTGGCCTCTGGCTCGCCCTCCGGCGCCGCTGAGTAGGCCGCGGGACGAAGGCGGAGGTCGGGAGACGAAAGACCAGAGACGGAACGAGGGAAGCACACGAGCGCCTCTCCCGCCCGTTTTTCGCTGTCATTCCGAGCGCGCGAGGAATCTCAACGCCGTGGTCGTGAACGACAGATTCCTCGCGCGCTCGGAATGACGTGGGGTTAGGGCGCGAGCCGCGATACCTCGCTGCCGTCAGCCGCCTGCTATCGTTCGGCTGACGGCTGCCTCGTGTCGCCTATGGCGTCACCGTGACCCCCATGTGCTGATTGGCGACGCCGGAGGCGGGGAACTCCGTGCCGGCGATCGCGTTTTGGCCGGTGAAGGGAGCGGAAGCGTGACCGCCATCGGTCAGTTGCCAAAGTGTCAGATCGATATGCGGGGTGCTGGCGTAGCCGTCGCCGCCGGGGCCGGAGATGACGCCAAGCCGTTGGCCTTGTTGGACCTGCTGGCCCGACCCGAAGCCGCCGTCCAGGGTGACGTGGAAGAAGGCCACGCCATAGCCATTGCCGGCGTCGATCAGCATCCCGCCGCTGCCGCGGTCGACCCACTGGATCGTGCCCGAGACCGGGGCGTACACCGGTTGCCCCGCGGTGTTGCCATCGGTTCTCGCCCAATCGAGCGAGTATTGGTACTGGGCGAAGGCGCTGCGGTTGGTGTGCGTTCCGTTGTTGTAGCCCTGAATGACTTCCCAGGTGCCGCCGCTGAAGGGCCAAGCGATGCCCGTGCTCCCACCACCCGGGGCCGGTGCCGCTGCCGCCGGTTCGTTGGCGGCGGCGTCGGACGCGTCGCTCGTTTCGGATGCTGGGAGGGCGCCGCTGTCGGTCCCGGTGCCGAGGAACTCGGAGGCGGCCCAGCCGCTTTGCTCGTCGTAGCGGACCGGGGTGAACCCGTTTTCGGGAGCGCCGGTGATCTCGACGGTCGCGCCCGGGGGCATGACGGTCAGGACCGGCGCCGTCGCGTCGGGTCCGGCGCGGAGGTTGAGATCGTCGGAGGTGATCGTGGTGCCGGTGCTCGCCGCCGCATCGGTATCGAGGGCAGGCGGATCGGGAAGGGGTGCTTCCTCGGGCGCGGCCAACGCCTCGCTGCCGAGAAAGGCGCCATCGACCCAGCCCGCGACGCCGTTGTAGATCACCGGCCGGAAGCCGAGCCCTGGTTCGGCGGACCCCGCGCCCGTCACCGCCGCCCCGGCCGGAATCACCAGCAGCACGTCGGCGTCGTAGCTCGGGCTGGCGCGCAGATTGACGTCCGTGGTCGCGACCAAGGGCGCGGCGGCCGGCGCCACGTCAACCGGATCGGTGCTGGGGGATTCCGTTGGTTCCGTCGATTCAGCGGGAGGCGCGGTCACCTCTTCGGCCACGGGCGGGGCAGTCTCCGCCGCGATAAGGGTCCCGGCCGGGACGTAGCCGGTTTGTCCGCCAACCCCGATATTAAACCAGCTCGTCGCGTTCGATCCCGTGACCGGCCCGTCGATGACGTCGACGGGGGTCCCATCCGCGAGCGAGACGAGGACGGCGGCGGCGTAACTTGGCTCGGAGCGGAGTAGCACCGCCTCCCCCGCCGGGGCG
>JBBSNJ010000888.1:0-1669 GCA_038232775.1 Thermomicrobiales bacterium | reverse complement strand
GCGGGGGGCAGTGGTCGTCAACGGCGCCCGCGGCGGGTTGCTCGACACCGACGCGCTCTGCGACGCGCTCGAGCGCGGGCACCTGCGGGCGGCCGCGCTGGACGTCTACGACCCCGAGCCGCCTCCCGCCGACTCCCGTCTGTTCCGGACGCCGAACCTGGTCCTCTCGCCCCACATCGCGGGCGCGAGCCGGGAGACGGCGGAGCGGGCGGCGGCGATCGCGGCCGGCGAGGTCGGGCGCTGGCTGCGGGGGGAGGCGCTGCGCTACGTGGCGAACCCGGAGGCGATCGCCGAGCGCGGCGCCAGGGCCTGAGATCGCCCCACGAGCGCCACGTTCACCGACGCGGGCGCTTCGCTTGCCCACCCCTCGATGCCGGTCTTGACTCCCGGGTGCGTCAGGGCCGAACCGCCGCCCCGTCCCGCGGTAGGGGCGACGCACGCGTCGCTCGTCGCCGGCTGATTCGGGCGACGCGTCCATCGTTCTTATACGGAACCCAGGGGGATCGTGGGTGTTCCCACGGGGGTGCGCGACCGCGCTCCCCCCTTGCCCCTGTCCCGCGCACCGGGAGAGGGGCCGGGGGTGAGGGCCGGCTTTCGCGGCGGGAAGGCAAAGTGTTCTCCCGGAGTCCGTATGAGGGCCGCCGCCGAAGCGTCTGCGATCATTAAGCATCCGTCTTTGGCGAAGGCTCGGGGGAGTGGTGCCGATGCTGATCGGGCTCGACGTGGGGACCTCGGTCGTCAAGGCGGTCGCCTTCGACGGGGAGGGCGAGGCCCTGGCTGTTGCCGGGCGGCCGACCCGGACGCTCGTTCCCGCGCCTGGCCGCGCGGAGCAGGACCCGGAGGAGGTGGCGGCGGCGGTCGGCGCCGTGCTGCGGGAAGTGGTCGAGGCCGCGGCCGGCGCCGGCCCGCCGGAGCTGGTCGGGATCACCGCCCAAGGGGACGGGGTCTGGTTGCTCGATGAGGCGGGGCACGCCGTGCGGCCGGCGATCCTTTGGTCGGACGCGCGGGCGGCGCCGATCGTCGCCGAGTGGATGGCGTCGGGGGTGGTCGAGGCGGCGTTCCGGCGTTCGGGCAACGTCGTCTTCCCCGGCGCCGCCGCTCCGGTGCTGGCGACGCTGGCCCGCGACGAGCCGGCGGTGCTGGCGCGGGCGGCGACGGCGGCCTACTGCAAGGACTTCCTGGTCCAGCGCCTGACCGGGGCGCGGGCGACCGACGTCTCCGACGCGTCGCTGCCGTTCCTCGACCCGCGGACGCGGGAGTACGACGGGGCGCTCCTGGACCTGTACGGGGTGGCAGCGTGGCGGCATCTGTTGGCGCCGATCGACCCGTCGCCGGGGCCGCTGCGGCCCCTGACGGCGAGCGGGGCAGCCCTGACCGGGTTGCCGGCGGGGACACCAATCCACGCCGGCCCGTTCGACCTCTGCGCGACGCTGACCGGCGCCGGGGTGGACCGTGTCGGGGACGGCCTCGTGATCCTGGGCACGACCCTCGGCTGCGGCGTGCTGATCGACGAGCCGGTCGTCGATGGGCCGCCGGCTGGGATGACCCTCTGCCTGCCTCAACCGGACCGCTGGGTCCGTGTCATGCCGGCGATGGTGGGGACGCCTTGCCTCGAGTGGGCGCTCGCCCTGACCGGAACCGCGCGCGACGATCTCGACGCGCTGCTGGC
>JBBSNJ010000887.1:0-1672 GCA_038232775.1 Thermomicrobiales bacterium | reverse complement strand
GCGGCCGCCTCAGCCGCCGCCACCGCGCCGACCCGGTAGCCGGCCTTCTCGACCGCCGCGGTCAACTGGTCTCGGTCGACGACGGCGGGATCGTAGGCGACGCTCGCCCGCTCGGTCGCCAAGTTGACGTTCGCCGCCGCCACCCCCGGCACCTTGGTCAGCGCCCGCTCCACCCGGCGGACGCAGGAGGCGCAGGTCATCCCCTCGATCGGCAGCTCGACCGCGCCTCCGTTGGCAGCTTCGGGGGCAGGGGCGATGGGCGGCGCTTCTTCGGGCGCCATCTCGCCGACCCCGTAGCCCGCGCCCTCGACCGCCACCCTGAGGCGATCGGCCGACACCCGACTGGGGTCGTAGCCGACCGTCGCCCGCTCGGTCGCCAGATTGACGCTCGCGCGGGCGACCCCATCAACCTTCCCGAGCGCCCGCTCGACCCGCCGCACGCAGGAGGCGCAGGTCATGCCGGTGATCGGGAGCGCCGCCTCCCTCACCACGCCCACCTCGCCCGGCCGCGCCTCCGCCACCTCGAATCCGCTCTCCGGCCTCGCTCCAGTCATCATTGCTGCCCCTAGTGTGATACCCTTGGGTGGTATTCCTCCTCCATTATATACCCCTAGGTGGTATACTCGTCAAGGCAATTCTAGGCCGCCGCGGGGAGTTGGTGCCCCCACGAACCGAGGGAGTGCGTTGGCGAGCACGATCACGACCACGACGACCGCGAGCGAGACCGAGGCCGATGCCGATGCCGTCCTCGACCCCCGTGCGCCCTCCTACGCGGAGGACAAGGCCAAGATCCTCGCCCGCCTGCGGCGGATGGAGGGGCAGGTGCGCGGTGTCCAGCGGATGGTGGAAGAGGACCAGTACTGCATCGACGTCCTGACCCAGCTCTCGGCCGTGATCGCCGCCGCCCGCCAAACCGGCCTGCTCGTGCTCGAAGACCACGTCCGCGGTTGCGTCCTCGGCGAGTGCCGCCACGGCCACAAGGACAAGGAAGAGATGGTGCGGGAGCTGACCGGGGCGATCGAGCGCTTCGCCCGCACCGTGGGCTGACCGCCCCCTCGCACGACCGTTTCGTCGAGACGTCCCCGAGCGGCCGGTCGGCGATCGCGCCGGCCGCGACGACCCAGACGGGCATCAGCAACTCAAGCTACAGTATCCTGAAACGAACCAAGACAGGATGCGACCGTTCGCCTCGGCGCGGCGCGTTCTGGAAGGGGAAGGTGCGGTCCGCCGCGGCGAGCGCCGCCGGACAGCCCACCGTCTCGGGGAAATGCGGGGAGGAGCACGACGTGCGCAGTTACAACAACGGGTTCAAGATCAGCGCGCGCTTGGTCGCGGGGGGCGCCGCGCTCGCCCTGGCGTCGGTGGTGGGCGCCCAGGCGGCGGCCGCCCAGGAGAGCGACACCTACTACGGCCCGATCCAGGACAACGTCGCCGGCCTCCTCAACGACCGCGGCATCGACTACGAGTTCGACGGCGCCGATCTGCCGTTCTTCGTCGTCGTCGAGGTCGAGGAAGTGGCCGTCGAAGCCGCCCCCGCGCCCGCTCCGATGCCGGCGCCGCCGGTTCAGAGCACTTCGGCCGAGCCCGCGGCCGGCTCCGAAGGGGTTCCGGTCGAGGATCCGTTCTAGGATTGGGTCGCGATTGAACCGCCACCCCCTCCCCCGGGGGGGGG
>JBBSNJ010000886.1:0-1673 GCA_038232775.1 Thermomicrobiales bacterium | reverse complement strand
GGGACCGGGTGGGGGCCCGTCTTGGCCGGGGGTCCCCCGGGGGGCGGGGTCGGGGCCCCGCCCGCGCCGCCCCCCGGGGTGGACGCCGGGCGGGGGGGGCGGCGCCCCTACCCCTATTTCTCCCCTATCGCTTCCGGCGCACCGGCCCTCGCGCCATCGAGGAATGGATCGCCCTCGCCCACGGGGCAACCCCACCGACGGCACCAATCAAGGAGCGAGCGACACCTCATGGACCAGCACCTCCCCCCCTTCCCCTACGGCGCGGTCTACTTCCGCAAGTCGAACCCTCCGCCCGAGGACTGGGAGCGCGACTACCGGACCGCCGCCGAGGACGGCATGAACGTCTTCCGCCACTGGTTCATGTGGTCGGCGGTCGAGATCGCCCCCGGCGTCTTCGACTGGGCGGAGTACGACCGCCAGTTCGAGCTGGCCGAGCGCCACGGGATCAAGACGATCGTCGGCGAGATCTCCCACTCTGCCCCCGAGTGGGCCTTCCGCCGCCTGGCCCACGCCCGCTACCAGCGGGCCGACGGGACCAGGGTCGAGAGCCGGATGCGCAACAGCTCGGCGACCGGCGGCTTCCCCGGCCTCTGCCTCGACCACGACGACGCCCAAGCGGCGGCGGGGCGCTTCCTGACCGCGCTCGTCCTCCGCTACCGGGACCACCCGGCCCTCGGCGCCTACGACGTCTGGAACGAGTGCAACCTCTTCTCCTCCGGCTTCACCGAGTGCTACTGTCCGGCGACCCTGGAACGCTTCCGGGCCTGGTTGGCCGACAAGTACGGCAGCCCGCGGGCCGTCAGCGAGGCGTGGCGCCGCTACGGCTACGTGGAGTGGGAGGACATCGAAGCGCCGCGCCAGACCGGCGCCTACCCCGACACCCTCGATTGGACCCGGTTCCGGCTCGACGACGCCTCCCGCTTGCTGCGCTGGCGGGTCGACCTGATCCGCGCCCTCGACCCCGCCCACCCGATCACCGCCCACGGCGTCGCCGCCTGGCCGATCGCCCGGATGGCGCTGGCCGCCGACGACCACTGGCGGGCGGCGTCCCTGGTCGACGGCTACGGCTTCACCTGGGGCGGAGGACGGTACGGCAACGAGGCCTGGCAGCAGTACCACGTCGTCGATATGGTGCGCAGCGGCGCCCGCGGCAAGCCGTTCTGGCACACCGAGGCGACGGCCGGGCCGAGCTGGCTCGATCCCGAGCTCTACGCCGGCCGCCTCCGCGAGGACGGCCGGATCCCGACCGCGGCCGACGTCCGCCTCTGGAACCTGACCTCCTTCGCCGCCGGCGCCACCGGGCTGACCTACAACCGCTGGCGCCCCCTCCTCGACGGTCCCCTCTACGGCGCCCTGGCGGCCTACGCCATGGACGGCTCCCGCACCCCCCGCTCGGCAATGGCGGGGCGGATCGCCCGCTGGGCGAACGACGAGCGGCAGCGCCCGCTCTGGCGGTCGCAGCCCGTCCGCGGCGAGATCGGGCTGATCGTCGTCCCCGACTCGGTCGTCTTCGCCGAGGTCCAGGAGGGGCGGCCCGACCACTACGCCGACGCCGCCCGCGGCGCCTATCGGGCGTTCTTCGACAGCGGGATCCAGTCCGACTGGGTCCACCTCGACGACATCGGCGCCTACGACCTCCTCTACCTGCCGCACCCGGTGATGCTCCCCCAGGC
>JBBSNJ010000885.1:0-1697 GCA_038232775.1 Thermomicrobiales bacterium | reverse complement strand
CGGACCGCGTGGGGAGTCTCTGGCGACCTGGACCCGGAGTGCTCCCGCGCCTCGTCGTGACCTCAGGAGGAGTTCGTGGACGATCACCGCGTCGACGCCGTGGTCCGCGCCATCGCGGGGTCGTCGTCCCGCCGCCATGCCCTGCGCCTCCTCGGCGGGCCGGCCGCGGCGGCCTGGCGACCTCGACTCGGCCTCGCCGCCGCCGCGCGGCAGGTCGACGACTGCGGGGCCGGTCTGACCCTCTGTGCCGGCGGGAGCGAGGGCTCCTTCTGCACCGATCTTCTTTTCGACCCGAACAACTGTGGCGGCTGCGGTCTCCCCTGCGGCAGCGGGGAGACGTGCCAGGCCGGAGTCTGCCAGGGAGCGTTTGAACCGACCCCCGAGCCGACCATCGAACCGACCCCCTAGCCGACCGCCGAGCCGACCGCCGAGCCGACGACCGTCCCCCCGACCTTGCCGCCCGCCGAGCCGACCGCTGTCCCTCCGACCGCTGCCCCTCCGACCGCGCCGGCCGCCCAGCCCACCGCCCGACCCGCGGTCGAGCCCGCGACCCAACCGCCGGCCCGGGCGACGGTCCAGGTCGCCGCTCGTCAGCCGGCACCGACGGCCGAGCCGACCTCGACGCTCGGCTGGCCCTTCGACCCGGACGAGGGGCCGTGGACGATCGTCAATGGCTACCGGGGCGACGACGACCATGGTCTGCGCGCCGACGGCAGCCGCAACTACGCGCTCTTCGCCCTCGACTTCGCCCTCTGCCGCCCCGACGACGTCAAGGCGGCCCGCGGTCGCTGCGCCCTGACCCCGGTCGCGGAGGCCGACGACGAAGAGGGCACCGAGACGTCCTGGGACCGGCGGGCGACCCGCGGCGCGGACGTCCTGTCGCCGGTCGACGGCCGGATCGCCTGGGTCGACGATTCGACCCCCTCCTGCCTCAGCTTCGGCCTCGTCATCGACGGCCACCCCGGCTACCGCCTGGCCCTCTTCCACGTCGAGGACTTCCCCGAGCCGGGGACGCGGGTCCAGCAGGGCGAGCCGCTCGGCACGGTCGCCGCCAAGGGGTGCGGCCCAGGCGACTACGTCCACATGGTCCTCTACGAGCTGGACCCCGAGGACAAAGCCGACGATCCGGTGGGCGACCGCGTCGGCGTGCCGTTCGCCGGCGATTGGGCGATCGCCGGCTGCGCCTACCCCGACGACCGGCGGACCAGGAATCAGTACCGCGGCCGCCTCGTCCCCTGCCCCGGCGAAGACGACGCCTGACGGTCGCCTGCTCCCGTCCCGCAGCGCGGCCGGGCGGGGAACCCAGCCGTGCGTCCCTTTGCTATACTCCCGCCCAAGCGAAGAACGCCAACGGCGAGCCGTGCTATGGCGAAGGCAAAGGGCGGTACGTGCCCACGTTCATCGCCTTCGCGCCCGGCGACGCCGGCGACTTCTACGTCGCCGATGGCTACGGCAGCAACTACGTCCACCGCTACAACATTAAAGGCGAGTACCAATCCACCTTCGGCGGCAAGGGAAACGGTGAAGGTGAGCTCGACTGCCCCCACGGCATCCTCTGCGACACGCGCGACGCGCAGAATCCGACGATCCTCGTCGCCGACCGCGCGAACCACCGTCTCCAGTGGTTCACGCTCGACGGCAAGCACCTTAAGACTGTGACCGACGATCTGCGCGATCCCTGCCACTTCGATCAGATG
>JBBSNJ010000884.1:0-1697 GCA_038232775.1 Thermomicrobiales bacterium | reverse complement strand
GCGCAGGTTGCCAGCCATGCGGTCTTGCGTTCGTTGTCATAACGACTCGGATTCCCGTCCGCCGCGGGAACCGCCAACGCGAACGCGAACAGTGCGCCGCCCACGATCCAGGACCGCGCATTCGACGCTCGTTCGCCAACGCACTGCGGCAAAACGGCGGCGAAGGTGATTGACGCCGCAATTGGCAACAGCACATCCGCCATTCGGAACGGATAGAACTTCAACAACTTCATCCGCCACGCGAAGCCGGGCATATCCTCCCCCGGCCGCGGCCCCCGGTGGTGCTCCCGGCGTCGGGGAGTCGGTTCGGCCGGGGGAGCGCCCGACCCGGCGCGGGCCGGGCGCCGCGTCGGAGGCATCAGCGGGAGGGACCGCGCCGCGCCGCGCGCCCGCGGCAGCGGGATCTCCGCCCCGCGTGCTCCCAGCGTCGCCCGCCGGACCGGACGCGTCCGCCGCCGGAGCGAAGCTCTGGGGGCGATCTCGGCCCGGGGGGCGGGGGCACCCGCGGCCGATCGTCGTCGCGCTCGCGGTGCTCGTGCTGGTCGCGCTGCTGGTTCTCGTCGTCGCGCTCGACGGGGGGCCGCGCTAGCGGTCGGTCGCCCTGGTCGCGGCGAGCGGGGGCGACACCCGCGTCGCCCCCGCCCAGAAATTCTTCGCCGTCGGGCACCAGGCACAGCGCGACGGCGGGGTGGCGCCGGCGGCCGGTCGGGAGGGGATGGGGGCGACCGGTGCGGCGAGCGGCGCTCCGGCGGCTGGTCCCGGCGGATGGTACGGAGTCCGGTCGAAGCGTTCCGTGATCGGAAGCGGGACCGGCCCCCCCCAGTCTCGAGGCGGCGGCAGAGGGGCAAGGGATCGGGACCCGCCCTGAGCGGAGCCGAAGGGGTGATACGGACTCGGGGTCACCTCTTCCAGTGCCCAAAGAGTGGCGCTCACCCCCGGCCCCCTTCCCCCTGTCCCGTGCACGGGAGAGAGGAGCCCGTCCGGCTTCCGGGCGGGGACCGGTTCAATCGGACCCGGTTGGACCCGGTCGGACCCGGTATGAGGGCCGCGCTCCGGGCACCGGGTGCGGTGACCCGGATTTCCGTGTCGGCCGTGCGGCGATTCGCGGTGAGGCGGACGGCCCGCGGTCCACGGGCACCGGCGCCGGCGTTCGATCTTCCCATCGTGTTGCACGCATCTTGCGTTGCGGCGTGTGTGTCTCTATCCTGACGATGGCGACGCTCGCCTCCGCGCGCTGGGGGCGGAGTCAGGGCCTGGGCCCGTGTCCGGGGTCGCGGCGTAGGGTCCGCGGCGGCCGGGAGCGGCGGGGAACCCAGGGGACGAACGGGGATGGGGACGAAGATGGACGACGAGACGTGGTCGGTGGGCGGTCCGGGCCGGTGGGCGCGGGCGACCGTCCGGCGGGTGCCGGCGGCGGCCGCGATCGTGGTCGCCGGGGCGCTCGCCTTCGGGGTCGCGGGGTCGGGGCCGCGGGCGGGGGCGATCGAGCCGGCGGTGGCGCCGGTGCCGGACGATCTCTCGGTCGTGGAGGTGCCGCCGGTGCTCGGCGAGGTGGCACAGCCGGTCTACGTGGCGGCGACCGGGCACACCCTGAGCGGGGTGATGCTCGACTACTGGCGGGCGAACGGCGGGGCGGCGGCCTACGGCGACCCGATCTCCGAACCGTTCGCCGCCGCCAACGGCTACTACAGCCAGGC
>JBBSNJ010000883.1:0-1704 GCA_038232775.1 Thermomicrobiales bacterium | reverse complement strand
GGGGGGGGTGCGCCCCCGGGCGCGGGCCCCCCCCCCCCGGGCCGGGCCCGGCGCGGCCGCGCCGCCGCCCCCGCCCCCCCCCGCGGCCCCGCCCCCGGCCGAGGGCGTCGCCCCCGGCTCGGAGATCGGCGGCGACGAAGGGGTCGGCCGGCCGGAGGGCGAGGCGACCGACCCCGGCACCGAGGTCGGCGGCGACGAGGGGACGGTCGAGGAGGAGAACGCCTGATAACGGCATCCGATTGAACGGTTCCGCGACCGGAGGCAGGACCGGTCCCCCTGTCCTGCGCACGGGAGAGGGGCAAGGGGGAGCCTGGTCGCGGACCGCCGGGGGAACACCCTCGATTCACCCGAATCCCGTATCACTCCGACGCCGGAGAACAAGGAGCGGGCGCGGCTGGTGACCGAGCTACTCCGCCCCAAGCCGCCCGTGCTGGTTCATCACCTCGCGCAGGCGATCGAGTGGCAGGGCGTGTGCCGTTCGCCCCTCGATCCCGGTCGTGGTCGTCGCCTGGCAAAGAGCGTTGACGATCGCCTCTTCGGTCGCCTCGGCGGCGGCCTCGAACAAGGGAGTCATTGCGTCGTTCGGCAGCATCGCCACCGGTGCCGCGTCGCCGGCCGGGCGAGGGGCGGCGAGACCGCGAGCCGCCGTCGAGAAGGCGAGGAAGATGTCGCCGCTGCTGTCGGCGCCGATGCCCCCCATCCGCGCCAGTCCGATCGTCGCCCGCTGGGCGAGCCGGCGGCATTGGTGGGGGAGGAGCGGCGCGTCGGTGGCGAGGACGACGATGATCGAGCCGTCCAGCGGCCCCCCCCAAGGCAGCGGCACCTCGGCGGCCGGGACCAGCTTCCCGACCGGCATGCCGTCGATCCGGAGCAGCCGGCGGGCGCCGTAGTTGGCCTGGACCAGGGCGCCGACCGTCCACCCTCCGGCGTCCGGGAGGACGCGGGAACTGGTCCCGATCCCTCCCTTAAACTCGTGGCAGATCATCCCCGTGCCGCCGCCGACGCACCCCTCGGCGAGCGGCCCCGACGACGCGCTGTCCATCGCGGCGAAGACGTGCTCGGGGCGGACGTGGAAGCCGTTGATGTCGTTCAGGAAGCCGTCGTAGGTCTCGGCCACGACCGGCAGGCTCCACGCGATCTCCCGCGGCCGTCCCGCCCGCTCCAGCTCGTAGGCGATCAGGGCGTCGCGGACGACCCCGACGCTGTGGGTGTTGGTGACCGCGACCGGGGTCGTCAGCAGGCCCGATTCCTCGATCCAGATCGTCCCCGTCATCTCGCCGTTGCCGTTGAGGACGTGGCAGCCCGCGAAGACGGGGTCGCCCCCGAGGTCGCCCTCCCGCGGCAGGACGACCGTGACCCCCGTCCGGACCGGCACCTGCCCAACGACGAGCGGCCCTTCCCCCTCGATCAGCGTCGTCTGGCCGACCCGCACCCCGGCCACGTCGGTGATCGCGTTCAGCGGCCCCGGCGGCAGATCCCCGATCGTGATGCCGGCGTCTCGTGCCCTGGCTCGCGCTTCCGGCGCCCGTTCCGCCACCTCGTCCCCTCCTCGCTCCGCGACCAACACGGGCCACCGCCGCCCGCCGCCGTGCCGCGGCGAGGAGGATACCCGGCGGCACGAGGCGGCGCCGCCGAGCGCCGTTGCCGCCGGCGCTCGGCGGCGCCCGTTAGCCGGCGACCGTCAGCCGCCGCAAGACGTCGTCG
>JBBSNJ010000882.1:0-1706 GCA_038232775.1 Thermomicrobiales bacterium | reverse complement strand
CGGCGCGTTGGTTGCGATAGCGACGGCGCTGCTCGGCGCCGCCCCAGCGAACGCCGACCATTCCGGGGACTCCGCGATCCCGGAGCGGGCAGCCGAGCGCGCGGTCGGGCCCAGTGCCGAGACCCGAGCGGACGGGCTGATCAGCTTTCGAGCGGACGGGCAGCGATATACGACGCACGGCCCCGACGTGGCGGCCTCCCTCGACCGCGGCCAGGGCCGGATCGACGCGCGGGCTCCCGAGCGAACGCCCAAGTGCGGGGGCAACGGATCCAGGCGGATCGTCGCCCTCTACGCGTATCCCGCAGCGGGGTCGAACCGGCTCGGACAAGTCGAGGACGATCTTCGCAAGATGGTCCACCAAGGAAACCATGTGGTCAACCGCGACTCGATCCGCTCGGGTGGGGTTCCCGCCGACTTCGTCTACTACTGCAACAGCGGCGAGGTCAAGATCGAAGCGATCGAGGTTCCCAGCGCGTCCGACGGCTCCGACGGACTCAGCTTCCAGCGGGTGATCGCCGCCGCCGCCGCCGCCGGCTACGACTTCGACCGCGAGGACTACGGGATCTTCGTCGACGGGCCCGATCCGGTGCTGGGTGCATGCGGGTTCGGAACGTCGCGGAGCGACGATTCCGCCGGTAGCGACAACCGCAACAACAACCCCGATGGGGACGCGGCCGGATACGCCGCCTTCTACAACGCCGGCGGCTGCTGGAACCCACAGCTGGTGCTGCACGAGCTGTTGCACGCGCAGGGCGCCGTCCAGAACTCGGCCCCGTTCGCCACCGGCAACGGCCACTGCTACGACGCCGGCGCTCCCGAGTTCCGCGACGTGATGTGCCAGAACGACGGAGGCTCCTCCTACCAGTCCGGCTTCGAGGATGGTTGCGAGGGAGAGGTCACCGGCATCGACTGCCACTTCGACAACTACTTCGACGCGGCGCCCGAGAGCGGCGAGTGGCTCGAGACCCACTGGAATACCGGAGGGCCCAACAACTCCTTCATCGTGCGCAGCCCGGGGACCGACGGCACCGCGCCCGAGACCTCGATCACCAGCGGCCCGGCCGACGGGGCCGTAGTCACCACCAAGCCGGTGGAGTTCGGGTTCTCCTCGAGCGAGGGCGGCTCGACCTACGAGTGCGCCTTGGGCGGAGGCTCGTTCGGCTCCTGCAACCTCCCCGCCGGCCAGCGGTTCAACAATCCGGCCGAGGGGGCGCGCATCCTGCTCGAGGTCCGGGCCACTGATCCGGCCGGAAACACCGATGACCTACCCGCTCGCACCACCTTCAGCTACGAGGCTCCGCCACCCGAGACCTTCATCGACGAAGCGCCGGTGGACGGCTCGACGATCACCGATACGACTCCCACCCTGGAGTTCCACTCCGACATCGCTGACGCCTACTTCCTCTGCATCTTCGACGGCGGTCCGGAGTTCTTCTGCAAGCCCAAATCGCAGAGCGCAGGGGACAGCTACTTCGGACCCGGAGAGCATCGAATCCAGATCAAGGCGGTCAAGGGCGCCAAGGAGGATCCGACGCCCGAGGTCCGGCGCTTCACCGTGGTCGAGCCGCAGGGGGAGCCCTCCGACCCGGCGCCCCCGCCGTCGATCACCCCCCCGGACACCGGCCGGCCCGAGGGGGGGCTGGGGCGGCGGCCCCCCCACGACACCGACCGGCGGCAGGTGGTGCTGCACCTGTCCGACGAGGGTG
>JBBSNJ010000881.1:0-1706 GCA_038232775.1 Thermomicrobiales bacterium | reverse complement strand
TCGCGCCTTGCTCCGCGGGGCCGCGCTCGGAGCGGGCGCCGCCGTGCTCGCCCGCCACGGCCGGCTCGCCGCGGCGCTGGCGCAGGAGGGGACGCCCGCCGCGGCCCCCACCGGCGACCCGATCCGGATCGGCGCCTCCGTCTCCACCACCGGCTCCAACGGTCGGACCGGTCTCTACCAGCAGGAGGCCTACCAGCTCTGGCAGGAGCAGAAGAACGCCGCCGGCGGACTTCTCGGCCGCCCGGTCGAGTTGGTGATCTACGACGACCAATCGGACCCGAGCACCGGCGCCCGCCTCTACGAGCGGCTCCTGACCGAGGATGAGGTCGATCTCGTCCTCGGCCCCTATTCCTCCTCGGTCACCCAGGCGGTCGCCCAGATCACCGAGCGCTACGGGCAGCCGCTCCTCGCCGCCGGCGCCTCCGCCTCCGACATCTGGCAGCGCGGCTACCAGGGGGTCTTCGGCGTCTACTCGATCGCCGAAGACTACTTCAAGGACATCATCCTCGGGATCGCCCCGGCCCAGGGCTACACGACGGCCGCCATCCTCTACGAGGACACCCTCTTCCCGACCTCGACCGCGCGCGGCGCCGAGGCGCACTGCCAGGAGGCCGGGATCGAGATCTTGGTCAACGAGAAGTATCCCGCCAAGGCGACCGACGTCTCCTCGGTCCTGACCCGCGTCCGCGACGCCGACCCCGATCTGCTGATCGGCGGCAGCTATCTGCCCGACGCCGTCCTGATCATGCGGCAGGCGAAGGAGCTCGGCGTCAATCCCCGGCTCTACGCCTTCTCGGTCGGCGCCGCCCAGCCCGATTTCGTCGAGTCGCTCGGGGTCGATGCCGACTACGTCCTCGGTCCCTCGATGTGGGAGCCGCAGATCGAGACTCCCGGCAACGGCGATTTCGTCGCCGCCTACCGGGCCAAGTTCGACCGCGACCCCGACTACCACTCGGCCAGCGGCTACGCCGGCTGCCAGGTGCTCGAGGCCGCCGTCGCCAACGCCGGCTCCCTCGACCCTGAGGTGGTCCGCGATCAGCTCGCGACCCTAGAGATGCCGACCGTGCTCCCCGGCCGCTACCAGGTGAACGAGCAGGGGCAGCAGATCGGGCACATCCCGCTGACCGTCCAGTGGCAGGGCGGTCTCAAGGTGATCGTCGCGCCGGAGGACGTCGCCGGCGGCGAACTGCAACTGCCGACGCCGCCGTGGGATGAGCGCGGCTAGCGGTTCCCCGAAGGCAGGGAGGAGGCGGTTTCGCCGCTCCTCGACGCCGCGCCGGGCGGGCGGCGTCCGGAGGGCCAGGCACGGCTCCCTCCATCAGCGCGGAACGCCCGATCCGCCGACACCGTGGAGCATCGAGGCTGCCGGCGGAGGGTCGGGAGACGGGAGCGAACGGCGATGATCGCGTCCGAATCGGCGTTCGGCGGGGCGGCCTCGCGGTGGGGCCGGGTCGGGCCGATAGCGGCTCCTGATGCCCGGCCGCGGTCGGCCGCCGGCTGACGATGGACCTCCTCCAGGTGGTCGTCAGCGGGCTCCTGCTCGGTGGCGTCTACGCCCTCTTCGCCGCCGGGCTGAATCTGATCTTCGGCGTGATGCGCGTCATCAACCTCGGCCACGGCGAGCTGATGATGCTCGGTGCCTACGTCACGTTTTGGCTCTTCAGCGCCTTCGGCGTCAACCCTCTCCTCTCGATCCCCGTCTCGCT
>JBBSNJ010000880.1:0-1711 GCA_038232775.1 Thermomicrobiales bacterium | reverse complement strand
CGGCTGCACCGCTTCGAGCAGCACTGGCCGCGGCGGCTGCACCGCTTCCCGACGGGGCGGCACTCCTTCGCAACGGACTCGCCGGGGAGAGCGGCCAACCCGGCCGCGGCGGCGAGACCGGCCACCGAGCGCCGGGTCGAGCGGGACGCCAACCAACGCGCGACTGCGTCGAACTGAGCATCCTCCACCGTCCACCTCCTTGGGTCAGCGCCGCGGGGCGCGCCAGCTCCAGACCTCGGCGAGCCGGAACGGGGGGATCGGGGGTGGGGACCGACCTCGGCCGAGGGGAGCGCACGCTACCGGTTCTCATGGAGGCCGTCAAGAGGGACCATCCGCTGGGGTGCATGTCAGCGGCTCGCGCGGGGTGCTCCGCCACCCGACCGGGGCGCGGCCCCCCGTCGCCGCGCGATCGGTGGCCACCCTGGCGGCCCACTCGCGAGGGTCGCCGACCCATTGCTCGCGTCCGGGAGCCGGACGCTCAAGCGTGACCCGCCTCCATCCGCCGGCGCCGCTCGCCGCCGCCCGCCCCCGGCGTTGGCCCCGCCCTCGGATGGCAATCACCCGTTCCGCGGCGATCCCCGCTCGCGCGGGCGCGTTAACGCCCGCGAATACCCCGCTGATTGTCCCGGGCGACGGGTGATCGCCCGGACGGCACGGTCGTCGTCTGTCGTCTTCGGTTATCCGCGGTAGCGTCCGGGGGAGGCGCCCCGCGGCGGGTGCCGGGAGCGGGGGCGGGCGACTCGCCGTGCTCCGGCGCGGGTGCCGGGGGAGGAGTTCCCGACGGACCGACGTTGGGCGTTGGGCGGTGGACGTCGGACGTCGGGCGGTGGGCGGGGGCGAGGCGAGTGCCGCCGCCGCCGGCGTTGGGACGGAGCAGGCCCGGTGCGGATAACGCCACGACCTTCGCCTCATTATCGGAACCGCGGCGGAGCGGCGGGCGTTCGAGCGATGGCCGGCTTCGGGTTCCGGATGTTTCGCGGGTCTCGCTCGGTGACATTCGCCCCGCCGTCTGATAGGATGGATTGGTGAGCGTTTGCGCAAAGGCGGGAGCGTCACGACCTGATCGATGTCGCCCGGCCGAGGGTCGCCGCCGTCCTGAGAAGGAGTCGGCGATCAACTGAGGGCGGTCGGGCTGAGGCGGGGGTGGAGAAGGGGTCCTCCCCCGCCGGCGCGTTCGAGATGTCCGGAGGGTGCCCCCGCGCTGGTCGGGGGTGGGCCCGCGGCATCCGGGCGGGCGCGCGATCATGGTTGCGGGAGGGGAGGGGGACGATGCCTGAGGATCGGGGAGGGGCGCTCCTCCGCTGGAGCTTGGCGCTGGCGCTCTTGGCCAACGCCGTCGGTGTCGTCGGGGTCGCCGCCCAAGAGGAGGAGGACGCCTCCCAGCCGGGCGAATCGCCGACCACCGACACCGAGGAGACCCGCCACTACGAGGGGAACACCCTCGTCATCCACGGCGGCAACCACAGCACCGTCAACGAGATCGACCTCAACGCCGACGCCGCCACCGGCACCGCCGATGGCTCGGGCGGCGACGAGAACGTGGCGACGGTCGGCGAAGCGGTGGCTCTCGAGGCGGTGGTCGACGCCAGCGGCGGGGAGCCGCCGGCGCCGGTGGCCGATGCCCTGGCCGAGGCCCAGATCGCGGGCGACGCCGGGGGCGGCGCGGGCGCGGTCGGCGACGCCGCGGCCGGCAACGGCGGCGACGCCGTCG
>JBBSNJ010000879.1:0-1713 GCA_038232775.1 Thermomicrobiales bacterium | reverse complement strand
GCAGGCGGCCGCCGACGGGAGCGAGGCGGACCGCCCGCCCCTCCGCCTCGTCGCCTGGGAGAGAGGAGGCGCCTGACCCGAATCCTCGACCGCGAAGCGCCCGGCGCAGTGTGCCAGCACCGCGCCGGGCGAGAACCACCGAGGAATCCGCCCCCGCGGCGCGAGACCCGGTCCCCAAGGCGTCCACCCCAAGGATAGCCGGGTCGACCGCCGCGGGCCATCCCCCGTCCCCCTTAGGGCGGGGCAGCGATGCCCACCTGCGGGAGGTCCTCTCCATGCCTGCGTCTTCCCGATCCCAGCCCCAGGCCCAACCCCTCCGGGTCGCCGTCGTCGGCGGCGGACTCGGCGGCCTCTGCCTGGCCCAGGGCTTGAAGCGGGCCGGAGTCGAGGTCGCCGTCTACGAGCGCGACCGGACCCGGACCGAGCGTCTCCAGGGCTACCGGATCCACATCGACCCGACCGGCAGCCGTGCCTTGCACGAGTGCCTGCCGCCCGCGCTCTACGCCGCCTTCGTCGCCACCTGCGGCAAGGGGGGCGACGGCTTCGGGATGATGACCGAAGGGCTGCGCGAGCTCTTCTTCTTCGAGAGCGGCGATCCCGGCGCCGAACCCGACCCGGTCGCCAGCCACAAGTCGGTCAGCCGGATCACCCTGCGCCAGGTACTGCTGGCCGGGCTGGAGGAGGAGGTCCGCTTCGACAAGACGTTTGCCCGCTACGAGCGGGATCGCGACGGCGCCCTCGTCGCCCAATTCGAGGACGGCGCGACGGCGACGGCGGACGTGCTGATCGGCGCCGACGGCGGCAACTCCCGCGTCCGCCGCCAACTCCTGCCGCACGCCCAGCGGCTCGACACCGGCGTCGTCGGCGTCGTCGGCAAGCTGGCGCTGACCCCCGCGGTGCGGGCGATCGTGCCGCCGAAGCTCTTCAGCGGCCCGGCCTTGATCGCGGCCGCGAAGGGGCGGTCGATGTTCCTGGCGGTCCAGGAATTCGCCCACTCCCCGGCGGCGGCGGACGCGATCGGGGGCGACGACGGAGCGGCCGCGCTCCACCCCGGTCTCCTCTTCGACAACACCGAGGACTACCTGATGTGGGGCTTCGGCGCCCGCCGTGAGCAATACGGCTTCGTCGTAGAGCCGGAGCGGCTGGACGGCCCCGCCCTCCAGCGGGCGGTCCTCCGCCTGATCGACGACTGGCACCCGACCCTCCGCCGCCTGGTGGCCGAGGCCGATCCGACGACGGTTAGCCTGTTGCCGATCCGGACCGCCGTCCCGCTCGACCCCTGGCCGGCCTCGACCGTCACCCTGCTCGGCGACGCCATCCACAGCATGACCCCCTACCGCGGCATCGGCGCCAACGTCGCCCTCCGCGACGCCGCCCTCCTCAGCCGCCGCCTGACCGCCGCCGCGCGGGGAGAGGAACTGCTGATTGCGGCGATCGCGGCCTACGAGGCGGAGATGCGCGACTACGGCTTCGCCGCCGTCCGCGACTCCCTGCGGGCGATGGAGCAGGCGGTCTCCAAGAACGCGGTGGCGCGGACCCTGGCGCGGACGGCGATGCGGACGATCAACGCCGTGCCGCCGCTGAAACGCCGCGTCGCGGCCCGCTTCGCCGAGGCGTAGCCGTCGGCTGTCGGCTGTCGGCTATCGGCTATCGGCTATCGGCTATCGGCTATCGGCTATCGGCTATCGGCTGGGGGTGGCCGGCGATCGTTTT
>JBBSNJ010000878.1:0-1716 GCA_038232775.1 Thermomicrobiales bacterium | reverse complement strand
GCCGGGGAAGACCCGGCCGGAGGAGGCGGCGGTGATCTCCTCCAGTTGCGACTCGGAGGCGTCGCCGAAGGTGATCGCGAAGACGGGGACCTCGGCAAGACCGCCCGCGCCGGCGGCCCGCTCGATGTCCTTGAACTTGCCCTGGTTTGACTGGCCGTCGGTCATCAGGATGATGGCGGGAAAGCGGTCGCCGATCCCTTCCCGCTCCATCAGGGTCAGCGCCTGGGCGACCGGCGCGTAGATGTTGGTGTCGCCCCCGGCGCTCAGCTCGGTGATCCGACGCAGGAGCCCGTCGAGGGCGGCCGGATCGCTGCCGACGACGGTCCACTCGGCGATCGGGGCCTGGTTGAAGGGGATCACCACCGTCACGTCCTGGGGGGAGGCTTGGAGCAAGATCTGGCGCGCCTGCTCCTGGTCGAGGAGCGTCGCCATCGCCCGTGTCAGGCCCTCCTCGCCATCCCCTTCCATGCTGCCGGAGAAGTCGAGGCAGAAGACGGTGAAGGAAGGCTTGCGGAAGGCGGTCTGATAGAGGTCGAGGGCCAACCGGATGACGTCGGCCTCGGGGAAACGGATCGGCGTGATCACCCGGTCGAGGTCGATTCCCCAATCTGGATTGAAGACGTCGCGGTCGACCTCGGCCGGGGCGATTCCGACGAGACCGGTCCGGCGCCCGAGGGCGGCGATCTCCGCCTGGGCTTCGTCGGAGAGCAAGTAGTCCTGGAGGCGGCCGAAGTAGGCTTCCTTATCGGCATCGCCGTGGTTGACGAAGCCGAGCGGCGAGTCGGCGATCGCCAAGCCGTCGACCGGATAGACGGCGTAGAGCGGCTCGCGGCCGGAAGCGATCAACTCCTGGTTGGTTTCGATCACGACCGACTCGTAGTTGACCATCGCGTCGTAGTCGTCGTAGCGCTCGAGGAAGAGATCCTTGAGCCAGCCGGAGCTGCCGCTGGAGCGGTCGACGGCGCCGAGGATGCGACGGACCCGCTCGCGGACGCCGGGATCGGCCAAGTCGTCGGCGGTCAGGACGTCGGGGTTGCCGGCGAAGGCGTAGAGGAAGCCGAAGTAGGCGGAGGCGCCGGAGTTGCTCTGACTGGCGCTGGTCATCATGAACCGGAGGTCGCGGGTTTCGGCGGCTTCGAGGATGTCGGCGACGTGGACCTCCCGCCCGATCCACCCCAGCCGCTCGGCCACCGAGCGTTTGACGCCGAGGACGACGGGCGAGCGCATGATGCTCTCCTCGGCGGTGACGAGGCGCTGCCGGTCGCCGAGGGCGATCCAGAGCGAGTTCGCCGGCCAGACGGCGTCGTAGTCGGGCGCGCCGTTCTCCAGGGCGAGCATGATGTCGACCGACCCCGCGTAGTCGATCTCGATCGGGGTGCCGGCGTCGGCCGCGAAGCGCTCGACCAGCGGTTCCAGGGTGCTGTTCTCCGACCCGGAGATGATCCGGAAGGGGGCTTCGCCGCCACCGCCACCGCCACCGCCACCGCCGGCGCAGGCGGCGAGCACCGGACGCATGAGGAGGACGGTCGAAAGGTAAACCAGGCGACGGGGGAACCGGGGCATCGGTCGACCTCACAGGCGACGATCGCGGACCGCGGGCCTGGGCACTTCCAGCAACCCGCCGAGCGCATTTGAGACTCTACGTCGGCGGACGGGGAACGGATTCATCCGATCCGGTCACGAGCCAGGCGATCTGTCGAGGCGCCGCGGCCGGAG
>JBBSNJ010000877.1:0-1718 GCA_038232775.1 Thermomicrobiales bacterium | reverse complement strand
CGCGAGGCCGGGGCGTCTGCGGTCGTCTCGGCGCCGCCCGAGGGACGCCCGCTGCCAGCCGCGGCCGCCGTCGCGGCCGCGGCCGAGGGGATCGAGCTCGCGCTCTACCGGTTCGACCGGTACCGGTCCGGGGAGGGGCAAGGCGCCAAGCAGATCTCCAGCTGGCGGTTCGTCGGCGGCGGCGCCGAGGGTGAGGGAAGCGGGGCCGGGCTGGGGCGGGGGATAGCGGCGGCGAGGGCGGTGACGCTCGCCAGAGACCTGGTCAACCAACCGGGGAGCGTGCTCACTCCGGCGGCGATGGCGGCGGAGGCGGAGCGGGTCGCGGCGGAGAGCGGGCTGGAGGTAGAGACGCTGGGGCCAGCCGAACTGGCGGCGATGGGGGCGAACGCGATCGTCGCCGTCGGCGCCGGCAGCGCCCACGAGCCGCGCCTGATCCGGCTCCGCTACCGACCGGAGGCCGGAGGGCGCCCGACGCCTGGTCCGGCCGCCGCCGGGGGCGAGCGGGTCGTCGGCCTGGTGGGGAAGTGCATCACCTTCGACACGGGCGGCTACTCGATCAAGACCTACGAGGGGATGCTCGAGATGAAGGGGGACATGGCCGGGGGCGCGGCCGTGCTGGGGACGATGTCGGCGCTGCGCGAACTCGACTGCCCGGTGGCGGTCGACGCCACGATCTGCGCCGCCGAGAACATGATTTCGGGCACGGCCTTCCGGCCCGGGGACATCCTGACCGCCCTCAACGGAACGACGATCGAGATCCTCTCGACCGACGCCGAGGGGCGGCTGGTCCTGGCCGACGGCTTGGTCGACGCGGCGCGCCGCGGGGCGACGGAGCTGATCGATCTGGCGACGCTGACCGGGGCGGCGGTCGTCGCCCTTGGCGAGGGGACGACCGCGCTGTTCGCCTCCGACGACGACCTGTCAGGAGCCGTGCTCGCCGCCGCCCAGCGGTCGGGCGAGCGGTTTTGGCGGCTGCCGCTGATCGAGGAGTTGAACGACAAGATCAAAGGGGACGTCGGCGACGTCAAGAACAGCGGCGGGCGGGGCGGCGGCGCAATCACCGCCGCGCTCTTCCTGCGGCGCTTCGCCGAGGGTTTGCCGTGGGTCCACCTCGACATCGCCGGCTCGGCCCGCCAGGCGAAGAGCGGACCGCTCGGGCCGAAGGGCGCGACGGGGGTCGGGGTGCTCACCCTGCTCACCTATCTGGTGGACGGGGAGTCTCCGGAGGCGAGCGCGTCCTAGGCGCCAGGGTCGGCGCCAGTCGGCTGGGGAAGAAGGAGGCAGCCGGTGCTCTTCATGGTGATCGAGAAGTTCAATCAGGGGAGCGCGCCGGCGATCTACGAGCGGCTGCGCGAGCGGGGCCGTGGCGTGCCCGAGGGGCTCGTCTACGTCGACAGTTGGATCGAGGTCGGCTTCGGGCGGTGCTTCCAACTGATGGAGTGCGACGACGCCGAGCGCCTCCAGGAATGGGTGCTCCACTGGCACGATCTGGCCACCTTCGAGATCGTGCCGGTGACGCCGTCGCGGCGAACGGCGGCGGTCGTCGCCGCGAAGTTCGGTCCGGCGGCGGCGGCAGGAGGGGGGTAGGACGGAACTACGTCCCTTCGGGAGACAGGGGCCGCGCTCGGACTACCCCTCGCGCGACAACCAACGGCTCCGGCCCCACTCTCGACAAGACCCCCCGCGTGGCAAGGATGCCGATCCCCGCGTCAGACCGG
>JBBSNJ010000876.1:0-1722 GCA_038232775.1 Thermomicrobiales bacterium | reverse complement strand
GAGCAGGTGGCCGACGTGGAGCGACGGGGCGGTCGGGTCGAAGCCGACGTAGGCGGTGACCGGGCCGGCGGCGAAGGCCGTGCGCAATCCGTCCTCGTCGGAGACGTCCTGGAGGTAGCCCCGCGCCCGCAGGTAGTCGAGCGGATTCATCCCCGCGGTTCCGGCAAGGTCGGGGGCAGTGGGGGATTCGGCACAACTCGAAGCGGACGTCATGAGCAGATCCTGCGCGGTGGGCGGAGAGCGAAGGTCAAGGCTCGGGGTGGCTTGCCCCTCGAAGGGAGTTCACAGATCATACCAAGCGGAGCCTCGACCCCGAGTCTTCCGCGGCGTGCCGGCCGAGCAGGGGCTAGAGCTATCGCAGGTTTGACGTGCGGGGGCAGCGCCGCCAGATTGCGGCGGGGCCGCTCTATAATGCCAGGGTACGATGGAGAGAGGTCGCCCGGATGTCCACGATCTCGAACTTCTAAGGGATCGCCATCACGATGAACTATCGGGAGCATGGGCCTCCCCATCTCCACGTCAGGTATGGCGAGTTTCGCGTGGTGTTTGCTGTGGCGCCTCCACGCCAATCCGAGGCGCTTTGCCGCCACGAGCAGAGCGCTTCGTCCTTGAATGGGCGGCCACGCACGTCGTCGAGCTGAAGGCCAACTGGGAACGAGCCCGCGCGGAACAACCACTGGCGCGAGTCGCCCCGTTGGACGAGGCCGAGGGAGGAAGGAACGTGGTCGAGACCATCGTCGATGTGCAGGTGATGGAGAACTGCCACTTACAGGTGAGGTTCGACGACGGCGAGCAGCGGGAAGTCGACATGGGACCCCGGCTCTCTGGCGACGTCGGTCCGGTGTTCGTGCCACCGCGCGACCCGGCTTTCTTCGCCCAAGCGTTCGTCGATCATGACTGGGGTACCGTCGCCTGGCCGAATGGCGCCGATCTCGCCCCCGAATTCCTCTACTACGGCGAGGGTGGTCCACCGCCCGGCTACTACGGCGAAGACTCGGCCCAGGAGCCGGCGCTGCCGCTTGTCGGGAGGAGCGAGTGACCGTTCCTGCCGCTCCCGATCTGGGGATCGCTTGGCTGACCGACTGGGACGAGGCCTTGGCCGAGGCACGCCGAACCCGCCGCGTCGTGCTGATCGATGTCGGCAAGGACCCCTGAGCGGGCTGCGACAAACTCGATGCCGTGACGTATCGAGACCCCGCCGTCCAAGTCGCCGTCGCCGAGCGCTTCGTCCCGCTCAAGCTCGACCTGGCCGCCGACCGTGCCGTCGTCCGACCTTTGAACGTGGTCTGGACGCCGACCCTCCTCTTCGCCGACCGCCGCGGCGTCGTCAGCCACGAGGGGATCAACTTCCTGCCGCCGGCCGACTTCCTCGATCTGCTCGACGTCGGCGAGGCGCTCGTCCGTCTCCGCTGGGCCGAGTACGACCGCGCTCTCGCCCGCCTCGCCGCCGTCACGGACCGCGACCCGGACTCCCCGTCCGCCCCGGAGGCGCTCTACTGGCGGGGCATCGTCACCTACCTCAAAGCGGGCTCCGCCGAGGCGATGGCCGGCGTCTGGGACGACCTGCGGCGGCGCTTCCCGCGGTCGATCTGGGCGAAGCGCATCCCGTAGCGGCCCGGCTCTGCTCGCTCGCTCGGCGTCCTCGGGTGCGCCCTCTTCGGCGGCGGCACGAGGATGCGTCCTCCGCCCCGACCACGGAACCGGCTCGAGCCGGCGGGTCGT
>JBBSNJ010000875.1:0-1727 GCA_038232775.1 Thermomicrobiales bacterium | reverse complement strand
GGACGACCCGGCGGGGGTCGCGACCGGACCGCGCCAGGGTGGCGCCCGTAATCGGGCGGCGACGTCCGCGACCCCGATCGAGGGGAACGCCATCGCCCCGGTGGTGGCGGACGACGAGACCGAGCCAGGCCGTCCACAGATCGACGACCTCGAGGGGCTCGGCGACGCGATCAAGGCCAGCGTCGACGCCACGATCGAGGCTCGAATCCCGGCCGCGAGGGACGACGCGGACGGGCGGTCGAGCGGCCGCTCGGCCGATGACGAGCCGGCCGGGCCACGGATCGCTGCCCCGCAGCGGACGGACGACGAGGAGCGCGAGTCCGGCAGTGGGAACCGTGGGTCGGGCGGCGGCAACCGCGCGTCGGGTAGCGCCGACCGCGACCGCAGCGGCAGCGACCGCAGCACCGGTGATCGTGGCCGTAGCGGCGATCGTGGTGGCAGCAGCGGCAGCGGGAGCGGTGATCGGAAGCCAGCGGAGTCCGACCGCGAGGAGCCGCGGGAGCGCGATCCGGACGAGGTCGTCGTAGCACCAGCACCGACCGCGGTGCCGGTGGTCGACCCCAATCTCGGGGCGTCGATCGAGGCGACCGGCCCGGCCGAGCTGGCAGAGGAAGGGATCGTGCCCTTCCTCGAGGGCACGATCGCGGCCGAAGACGACCCCGATCGTGGCTCGGAACAACGCCGCCGATCGCAGCCGGAACAAGACGCGGACGGCGACGCCTCGCCGACGAGCGGCAGTTAGCTGAGAGCCATCGGTGCTGCGACTTCCGGCGTCGGAGCGGTCTCCAGCGGTCGTCGAACGCATCACCGGCAGCTTGGTACGGGCACCGTTGAACGCGCCCGCCCGATTGTTCCAAGCTGATCGAGAATGCCGTCGTCTCCAGGTATGCGGTGGCCCCCCCAACTGCGTCTGAACGGCGGCTGGGCCGAAAGACCCAAGCCGAGTGATAACGGTATCGGTGCGAATGGTTCAGCTTTCGGGAGGGGGACTTCTCCTCCAATGGAAGTGAGCCGTTCTCCCCTCTCCCGCGCACGGGACAGGGGCGGGGGGTGAGGGCGTCTCTCCGGGTAGCGGCAGCGAACACGTCCGGTCCGCGCAATCGCCCAACCGACGGACGCTCAATCAGGGCGTTTGTTGGTGTTATGTCGCATTCTTCGTTAATCCTGCCGCCCGGCGCGGACTCGCCCAACCTCCCGCCGTCAGACCCCTGGTCCGGTCTCCGTCCTTGCCCTATCACCGGTGCGAAGCTGGCCTTTTCCCTCTCTTCCGCGCCCACCCGGCGCGCTCGCCGTTCCCGCCCCCGGCGGCCGCGACAGAGAGTGCCCGGAGCTGAGGCTCGGGGCTGACGGTCGCTCGGCGGGTCTGGCGCCGATTGTCCACCTCGGTGGACCCCGGCCGGCAGTCGCGGCGATGGTAGACTTTCCACTTCGCGGCGAGCGCTCCGATGGCGTTGGGCGGAGCGCTCGCGGATGGGGACGACCGATGATCGGTCTGGATCCGGTCGCAGGCATCCGCTTCGGCCGCACGGCGATCGCCGCCGTGGGTGGGGATCTACTCGACCAGGGCGTCGAGGGGGTCGTCGTCGCGGCGAACCGGCGCGGCGTGATGGGGGCGGTCTCGACCGCCGCTCTGCCGGCGCTGCGCTCCTTCGGCGGCTCCGACATCGAGCGCGAGGCGATGCGGCGGGCGCCGCTCGATCTCGGCACGGCGATCGTGACCGAGGCGC
>JBBSNJ010000874.1:0-1750 GCA_038232775.1 Thermomicrobiales bacterium | reverse complement strand
CAGCGACACCCCCGACCTCGAGACGATCACCGTCGATCCCGGCGACGACGTCACCGGCCTCCTCTTCTACCAAATCCCGGCCGAGGCCGACCTCGCCCGCCTCCGCTGGCAGCCCGAGAACGGCCGCCGCCTCCTCGTCGCCGACCTCCGCCAGTCGGCCGCCGCCGACCGCTAATACGGAACTCGGTTGAATTACTCTGCTAGCGGGAGCGGGAACGTCTCCCCGCTCCTGCCGCAGCGGGAGAGGGGCCGGGGATGAGGGCCTCTCTCCGACAACCACACTGATACGGAGTCCGGTTGAACCGTTCCACGACCCGAAGCGGGACAAGCTCCCCTCACCCGCGCACGGGACAGGGGAGAGGGGCCGGGGGTGAGGGCCGTCCGCCGCAGCGGGAAGGCGACGTGTTCACCCGGATTCCGTATTACTGGGCACGCTCGCGCCCGCTTCGGGCTTGAGACCGCCCGTTCCTGCGTTCCTCGCGCGGGAACCCCGTCCTCCAGGGCTCGTTCCATCCATCCGCCCTTCCTCGGCAACACGCGATTCCCCCAGAGTTCGCCGAGGAAGCAAACGAGCGCGTGGTCGGGTCCGCGAGCCCCGACCCCACCGCGCCCGTCCCGAACCGGACCCCGAGGTCGGCGCGCCGCCCGGTGTGGTACTACTCGCTCCGGCGATCGCGCGATCGCCGGAATGGGCGCCCCGCTCGGATCGGGGCGCCGGAGGGAGCATGGCGGCGACCGCGGACGGGCCGATCGCGACGGGCCCGAGCGCACGCCCGCCGGGCGCCGACGCGGCGCCCTCCGTCGCCGTCGTCGTCCCCACCTACAACGAGCGCGAGAACCTCCGCCCCCTGGTCGAGGCCGTCCTCGCCCACGGCCCCCCCTACCGCGTCCTCGTCGTCGACGACGCCTCCCCCGACGGCACCGGCGACCTCGCCGACGCCCTCGCTGCCCGCCACGGCGACCGGGTCCGCGTCCTCCACCGCCCCGCCAAGCAGGGGATCGGCCCCGCCTACGCCGCCGGCTTCCGCCGGGCGCTCGAACTCGACGCCGACCTGATCGTCCAGATGGACGCCGACCACTCCCACGACCCGGCCGACCTGCCGCGCCTCGTCGCCGCCGCCCGCGACCAGGGCTACGGCCTCGTCCTCGGCTCCCGCTACGTCCCGGGCGGCGGCACCGTCGGCTGGCCGCTCGGCCGCCGCCTCCTCAGCCGGCTCGGCGGCCGCTACGCCCGCCTCGTCCTCGGTCTCCCGCTCGCCGACCTCACCGCCGGCTACAAGGTCTGGCGGCGCGAAACCCTCGCCGCCATCGACCTCGACCAGGTCCGGGCCGACGGCTACGGCTTCCAGATCGAGACCACCTTCCGCGCCGTCGAGCAGGGCGCCCGCGTCGCCGAGCTGCCGATCGTCTTCGTCGATCGCGTCGCCGGCGCCTCCAAACTCTCCCGCCGGATCGTGGTCGAAGCCGCCCTCGTCGTCTGGCGGCTGCGGCTGGAGCGCCTCCGCCGCCGGGCGCCGACCGGCCCGGCGACGACGACTCCCGCCCGCCCCGCCGCCGCCGAGCCCCCACCCGCCGCCGACCGGCCCCCGCGCTAGCCGCGCCACCGCCGGCGCCGCCCGATCCCCGACTCACCGCAATCCGCCCCGAGAGGAGCGCTCCCGCCCGCCCGCCCCGCCCCCGGCTTGACACGGCTCGTATGATTGGGCGGTTTGGTGCCCACGAGGTCGGTCACCGCCCGGAGGCCGCGCCT
>JBBSNJ010000873.1:0-1760 GCA_038232775.1 Thermomicrobiales bacterium | reverse complement strand
CGGGCGTCGCCCGGCCCGTACGGGACCGGGCTGAAGCGACGAAGCCGGCTGACGCCGGCTGCATCCTGTGGGGGCGGCGATTGCCGCGGGAAAAGCCCCGTTCACGGGGCTTCGTTGGGTCAGCCCGGTCTCTTTCGGGCCGGGCGGTGGGGCGACGGCGATCGTGCCATCGGTCATGCGCCCGGCAGCCTCATCATGCCGCAAGACTTTCCTGGGGATCGGTCCTCATCCCTTCGGCGATCGCCGGATCGGCGGCGCCCGACCCGAAAGGGACCGGGCTGAGGCGACGAAGCCCCAAGGAGGCTCCTACGGAATGCGGGAAGGCGGCTCCGAGGGGAAGCCTAGGCGATCCACCGAAGCTCGGATGATCGGGTCCGTTTCAGTGCCGGCCGGTCGCTCGCAGGCGGCGGGGCGGGAGCGCGGGAGCGCCAGGTACCGCCAGCGCGGCTTTGAGCGGCGTCTATTCCTCGACGCGTTGGAAGCGGGACGATTCGGGGTCGTCGGCGTCGAAGGGGACCTCGGCGATCTCCTCCCAGAGCGCGTCGGGGATCGGGTGGGCCTGGAGGTCGAGGGTCTGCTCGACGCGCTCGGGTCGGCTCATGCCGACGATGGTCGAGGTGATCCGGGGATTGCGGGTCGAGAACTGGAGGGCGGCGGCGGCGAGAGGGACGTCGTGCCGGGCGCAGATGGCGGCCAGGCGCCGCGACCGTTCGAGGAGGTCGGGGGCGGCGTCCTGGTAGGCGTAGCGGGGGTAGGCGTCGGGACCCTTGGCGAGGAGGCCGGAGCCGTAGGGGGCGGCGTTGAGGACGGCCAGTCCCTTCTGGGACGCGAGCTCGATCAGGGGCTCGGCCGAGCGGTTGATCAGCGTGTAGCGGTTGTGGGTGATGACGGCGTCGAAGATGCCGGTCTCGACGTAGCGGGTCTCGAGGGTGATCGGCCCGCCGGCGACGCCGAGGCGGCCGATGACGCCCTGCTCCTGGTAGCGCCGAAGCGTCTCGACCGGCCCGCCCGGGGCCATCGCGTCGGCAAAGTGGGTGTGCTCGGGGTCGTGGAGATAGACGATCGCGATCCTGTCGAGACCGAGCAGCTCCAGCGAGCGCTCGAACCGCCGTTTGATCGTCTCGCCGGAGAAGTCGTTCGTCTTGGGGTCGCGGCCCGCCTTGGTCTGGAGGACCGCCCCGGCGGGGAGGCCACCCCGCTCGCGGAGGACGAGCCCGATCCGGCGCTCGCTCTCTCCGTCGCCGTAGAGGGCGGCGGTGTCGAGGTAGGGGATCGGGCTGTCGAGGACGGCGCGGACGGTGGCGAGGGCATCCTCCTGAGAGACGCCGTAGGCGAACGCCTCGGGCATGTCCCCGATCGGGGCGCAGCCGACGCCGATGATCGGCACCGTCAAGTCGGTGGTGCCGAAGCGACGCTGGGGAATGGGTGGCGCGGCGGACATCGGTGGGCCTCCTGGCTGGCGGCGCGGCTGGCTCGGGTGCCGATGGTAGCCGATCCCGGTCGCCCGCCCAAGCCTCGTCGGCGCGGGGCGGCCTCGCCACAGTCCCCCCGGACGGGCGGCGGGGGCGGCAATTCCACAGCAGGCGGTCGCTGCTTCTGCCGCCGAGCGGCGATGGCCGGCGGTGCGGGGGCGGACTACACTTGCCGCTCGGGTGCCGCGCCGGGTTGGTGGAATGGCAGACACGCCAGCCTTAGGAGCTGGTGGCCGCGAGGCCGTGAGGGTTCGAGGCCCTTGCCCGGCACCACGAGCGAATGGTCCT
>JBBSNJ010000872.1:0-1760 GCA_038232775.1 Thermomicrobiales bacterium | reverse complement strand
GCCCCTCTCCCGCGCGCGGGAGAGGGGAGCGCGCCCATTGGCCGATAGCGGAACTTTTCACCCGGATTACCTATCATTCCGGTAAGGAGTACCAACTCATGCCTACCCCCTGGCCCCGCCTCAACCTCGCCGCCGGCCCGGTCGAAGTCACCCCCCGCACGCTGCGGGAGATGGCCCGGCCGGTGCTCTACCACTACGACCCCGCCTTCAAAGAGCTCTTCGCCCGCACGCTCGGGCTGCTCCAGCGGGTCTACCGCACCGAGTACGACGTGGTCGTGATGCAGGGGGAGGCGATCCTCGGCCTGGAGGCGGCGGCCGCCAGCCTGATCTCCCCCGGCGACCAGGTCCTCAACCTCGTCTCCGGCATTTTCGGCAAGTGGTTCCAGGATTTCATCGAGAAGTACGGCGGCGAGACGATCGAGCTCGCGGTCCCCTACGACGACTCGATCGACCCCGAGGCCGTGCGCGGCGCCCTCCGGGCCAACCCCGGAGTCAAGTTCCTCTCGGTCGTCCACTCCGAGACGCCCTCCGGCACCGACAATCCCGTCCGCGAGATCGGCCGCATCGCCAAGGAGTTCGGCGTCCTGACGCTGGTCGACACCGTCTCCGGTCTCGGCGCCGCCCACCTCAGCCCCGAGGAGTGGGGCATCGACCTGGCCGTCGCCGGACCCCAGAAGTGCCTCGGCGGCACCCCCGGCCTCTCCCTGCTGGCCGTCAGCCCCGACGCCTGGCAGGCGATGGCGGCGCGCCGGCCCGGCCCGCTGCGCGGCAGCTTCCTCTCGATCCTCGACTGGAAGGAGACCTGGCTCGAGCAGGAGCGCTTCCCCTACACCCCCTCGGTGACCGAGATCTACGCCCTCGAATCGGTCCTCACCCAGGCGCTCGAGACCGGCATCGAGCGCTTCGTCGAGCGCCACCACGCCATCGCCCGCGCCTGCCGGGCCGGCGTCCGCGCGCTCGACCTCGACCTCTGGCCGGCGCGGGAGGAGATCGCCGCCGCCTGCGTCACCGCCGTCAAGCTCCCCGCCGGGCTCGACGACGATGCCCTCGTCGGCACCATGCGCCGCCGATACGGCGTCGCCATCTCCCCCGGCTACGGCGCGCTCAAGGGCCGGCTCTTCCGCCTCGGCCACATGGGTCCCGCCCAGGCCCACCCGACGACCCTCGCCGCCCAGCTCGCCGTCCTCGAGCGCGCCCTCGCCGACCTCGGCCACCCGGTCGACCTCGGCGCCGGGGTCGGGGCGGCGATGGCCGCCCTCGCCGGCTGGGACGACGCCGGCGACGAGCCGGCCGGGGCGGGGACGTAGTTCGAGACTCCGGTGGGGCGCTGCCGCGCCCTCGGGCGAGCTTCCGTTCCCGCCTCCCGCGGGTGTGGGGAGCAAGGCCGGGAACTGAACCATTCGAACGGCCCGTGGCTCGCCCTCGGTCCCGCGGGTCATGCGGAATCCGCGTGAACGCTTTCCGTTGCCCCGTGGAGGCCCTCATCCCCGTCCCCCTCTCACCCGGACAGTTAGGTGTCTGGCCCGCAAACAGTGCTCTTGGGTGCCGCGTGGTCGCCGCCAATGTGGCCCGAAACGCTTCACCACCGGCCCGCTGCACCGACGATCGTCCGCCGAGGTTCCCCGATCTCCGGTTCACACCCTCGTCCCAGGGCCGAGAACGAAACTGTCCGGGAGAAAGCGGTGATTCCCAGAGAGCCAAGATCGTCTAGACCGTCGCCTTCCACCCCGCCCGGCGCCTACGGCTCCCGCCCCAATCTC
>JBBSNJ010000871.1:0-1764 GCA_038232775.1 Thermomicrobiales bacterium | reverse complement strand
CGAACACGACCACCGCAACCACCGACCCAACGACCGTACTGGCGGCCCAGGAGGCGCCACCGGTCGACACCGCGCCCGACCCCGGCGCCGACGCCGACGTACCGACCGAACCGCCAGCCGAGGCGGTATCCCCGCCGGCCCCCGCCGCCTTCGCCCCTGTCACGGTGGCGACCGCCCTCGAAGACGTCCTCCTGCGGCTCGATCCAAGCAGCGACGCGGCGGCGCTGGCGGTGATCCCCGCCGGCACGTCGCTCTCCCTGACCGGGGAGAGCGGCGCCGGCTTCCTCGGCGTCACCTATGGCGGCCAGAGCGGCTGGATCGACGCCGCCTACCTCGCCTAGAATCCCGCGGCCCACCACCGCCGCGTCCGCGTAAACAGGTGAAGCGAGCCGGGCTCCCGGCGGCCGGGCCGGAACCGGCGCCAGAGCCGGCGGCTCCGAGCGCTGATACGGGATCCGTGCGATCGCCGCTGCTTCATCCGGGAGCTGCCCTCCCGGTTGCCGGCTGATATGGAGTCCGGATGATCGCCTCCGGTTGCCGAAAAGAGGCCCTCATACGGAAGCCGGGTAGATCGTGGGTGTTGCCCCGGCGGTCCGCGACCACGCTCCCCTCTCCCGTGCGCGGGAGAGGGGCCAGGGGTGAGGGCCCCTGGCGGGAAGGGAAAACCTTCACCCGGATTCCGTATCACCCCCGGCCCCTTGCCCCTCTCTCGTGCGCGGGGGAGGGGAGCACGTCCCGTCTCCGATTGTCGACTAGTCCAACCGGATTCCCCATGAACCCCCATTAGCCCGCTTCGTCGCTTCAGACAGGTCCCTTTAGGGTCGGGCGACGCCGATCAGGCGATCGCGGCCGAACGAGAACCCATCTCCAGGGAACCGGACCCGAACACCCGGGTTCCGTATGACGCCGGCCGAGTCGGCAACGCGACCGCACCGCCCGCTCCATCCTTGACGCCTCCGATCCTCCCGCTCCACCATCAGGGAGCAGCGGAGGGCCGCGGCGGACGACGGGCAGACGGCGGGAGGAACGGATGGCGGCGGTAGAGCGGGTCCGGGAATGGCTGAGCCGAGACGGCGAGCGGGTCGACCCGCGGGCGGCGGCAGTGGCCGGGCTGGCCGGCGGCGCGGCATTCGTCGTCACGCTCGAGGCGGAGCTCCGCCTCGGCGGCCGCAACCTCGACGATCTCCTGCTGCTCGGGCGCCTGGTTGTCCGGGATCGGCAGCGAGCGCGGGCGATCGGCCTCGCCGCCCACCTCGCGAACTCGCTCGCGCTCGCCCTCCTCTACGCCCGCTTCCACGACCGGCTGAGCGGCCCCCCGTGGTGGCGCGGCGTCCTCTTCGCCAACGTCGAGAACACCCTGATCTACCCACTGACCGCCCTCGATCGCCTCCACCCCGCGATCCGCGACGGCGAGCTCGACCGCTACTTCAGTTGGGGGGCCTACCTCCAATCCGCTCCCCGCCACATCGTCTACGGCGCGGTGGTGGGCGCCCTCTACGACCGCCTCCGGCGGTAATGGCATCGTCTTGTTCGATTCGACGTGCCGGAGAAAGGTCCTCCTGCGCAATTCTGTTGAACCGTTCCGCTCTTGGGAGCGGGACAAGCTCCCCTCTCCCGCGCACAGGAGAGGGGGAAGGGAGTCCGGTGTGAAAGCTGCTCTCCGGCGAGCCGAAGCGATCACCCGAATTCCGCCTCAGGCCGGGGCGAGCACCGCCGCCGCCGCCTCGACGGCTGCGACCCCGGAGCGATCGGCCCCGTGGCAGG
>JBBSNJ010000870.1:0-1768 GCA_038232775.1 Thermomicrobiales bacterium | reverse complement strand
GGGGCGGTCGTCGGTTCCCTCTACGCCGCGAATAGCTGGGACTTGCCGACCTTCCTGCTGATCGCGGCGGTGGCGCTCTGGCGAGCGTGGGAGTGGCGACTGGGAGCGGCAGTGGCGACGGCGGGCGTCGCCGTCCTGGTCGGGGCCGCGGTCGTCGCTTGGCTGCCGTTCTTCGTGCGCTACGCTCCGCCGGAGGGGTTGGGCGCGGCGGCGCTGCCGGCGGCGCTGCGCGAGCTGCCGGTGCTGCCGAGCGTGCTGGCGTCGATCGGGGTCCAGACCGGGGAGCGGACGTCGGTCGGCGAGTACCTGACGATCTTCGGGGTGCCCTATCTGTTCGCCGTCTGGCTGATCGGGAGCGGGCTGGTCGGCGGGCGGCGGGCGGGCGGCGGGGGTCGGGGGTCGGTGTCGCCGGCGGTCGCCGCTGGGGCGCTGCTGGCGGGAGCGGCGGCGGTCCTCCTCGGCGCCCCGGTCGTGCTCCTTTGCGGTCTACCGCTGGTGGGGGCCGTCGTCCTACTCGGCCGCGACGCCCGCCGCGAGTGGTCGCCGCGGGGGATCGCGCTGGCGCTCTTCGCGCTCGGTTTCGCGCTCTCGATCGTGGTCGAGCTCTTCTTTCTGCGTGATCTGTTCGACAGCCGGATGAACACGTTGTTCAAGGTCTACTACCAGGTTTGGACCTTGTTCGCGGTGGGCACCGCGCTGGCGATGGTGACGATCTGGCAGGAGGCGCGACCCCGCTGGGCGGCGCGGCCGGTGCTGGCGGTGGCGGGGGTGGCGGCGGTGGCGGCGGTCTCCGTCTACCCGATGGTGGCGAGCGAGCAGTGGACGGAGGGGTTCTCCGGGTGGCGCGGCTTGGACGGGATTGCCTACCTGGAACAGCGGGCACCGGGGGAGGGGGAGGCGATCCACTGGCTCCAGCGCCAAGCCCAGCCGGGGGACGTGGTCTTGGAGGCGGCCGGCTGCTCCTATTCGGGGAACAGCGACGTGCCTTACAACCGGGTCTCGGCCTTCACCGGGATGGCGGCGATCATCGGTTGGGGGCGCAATCACCAGAGTCAGTGGCGGGCCGGGCAGCCCCAATTCCTGGCCGAGATCGACCCCCGGGCGGAGGACGTGCGGAGCCTGTTGGCCGATCCCCATGGCGCGCTGCTCGAACGCTACGGGGTGGATTGGCTCTTCGTCGGGCGGTACGAGACGGAGCGGCAGGGGAACGACTGTCGGGCCGCGGGACCGTACGAAGGGGTCGGGGAGGCCGGATACCCCGGCGCCGGCTGGGAGCTAGCGTTCGAAGCCGGCGACGCCCGAATCTATCGCCGGACCGACGCGGCGTAGCGGGGGTTGGCGGCGGGCGAGACGCGGCATTGCTGGGGCATGTGCAAGCGGTCGTGGGGTGTCGCGGGACTGGGGCGAACGGCGTCGCTTCCCCGGGGATGGTCCTGGGGGACGGAATCCGGGTGATCCGTGGTGTTTGCCGGAGAGAGGCCCTCACCCCCGACCCCTCTCCCGCTGCAGCGGGCGAGGGGAGCCGCTCCCGAATGCCAGAGCCCCAAGGTTCAAGCGGATTCCGTATCAAGGGGGCTCGATCGGGATGCGGGAGGGCGGCCCTCATCCCCCACCCCCTCTCCCGCTGCGGCAGGAGAGGGGGAGACGACGCCCCAGTGATCAGCCGAATCTGGTATCAGAGCTGATCACTCGGACCCCCTATCGTTCGGAGTCCGGTTGAACTATTCCACCATCCGAAGCGGGACGGACTCCCCTCTCCCGCGCACGG
>JBBSNJ010000869.1:0-1782 GCA_038232775.1 Thermomicrobiales bacterium | reverse complement strand
GGTGGTGAGGCGTCGTGATCAACCCTCATTCACCGGGACACGAGCCCTATCTTTCAAGGGCAAAACGGCTTATTGCCGGTCGCCCGCTCGGTGGGGATCAGCGAGGAGTCTCAGAAGATCACCGGCACGAACGGCACGAGATGGGCGAACGTGCGGAGCGCGATGAGCCCGAAGAAGGAGACCACGGCGGTGGTGGTGACGATTTGGAGCGTGTACGGGTTCCCGCCCGCCTCGCGCCTGGCGGTGGAACGAGAGGAGAACGACATCGGCTCCCGGTCCCAGCCCTCCGGCAGGAGTTCCAGGCGGAGCGGGTCGCGGTCGAAGTCGAAATTCCGCATCAGGCGCCCTCGCCCGGATGGTCATCGTCGTCGATGTCCGGGCCGCCGCCGCCCTCGCTCGCCGCACGGCCAAGCAGCTCGCGGAGGGTCGGCGAAATGTGGATGGCGATTGGGAAGGGGTCGAGCTTCGCGAGCGCCCGCTCCAGTGCCTGCTTTTTCCCCGCAGAACTCGTCACCAGCGCGATGCCGAATTGACCGGCGTCGGCGAGCTGCCGGAACCGCAGGCCTTCCGCCTCATACCGCTTGGCGAATTGCTTGCGGCACTTCTTGGCGCGGGTCGCGGCGTGGTTGCCGCAATCGACCTCGAGCCAGCCCATCTTCGCCGGGGCCTCGAAGGTGTGGAAATAGGCGTTCCGGGCGATCCCGCGGCCGTCGCAGCTCGGGAAATTCTCGCGCAGTTCCCGGGCGGTGATGTGCTCCCGCCGGACGTCACCGAGGCAGCAGTATTCCAGCATCGCGTAGTGGCGGGCCAAGCTCGTTGCCCCGGGGAACTTCGCGAAGTCCTCGTCCTCGCCCGACTCCCGCGCCGCCTCGGGCGTGAGCTGATAGAAGCTCCGGTTGCCGACGTCGACGCCGCGGACGTAGGCCCCGAGCCGGGCGAGCACCTGGGAGACCGCGTTCGGGGTCGTCGTCGGCCCCCAGAACAGCCGGTGGAGGGCCTCGATGGTCGTGATGCGGTAGCGGCGGAGGTGGTCGAGGATCGCCTCGTCCCGCCCAGTCAGCCGCACCGTCCGCTCCGCGCTCCGGGCCATGGATGACTCCTCACGAGGGGCCTCACCAGATCTCGTATCGCAGGCGGCGATGATTCATCGCGCGGTGGAAGGCACGGACCCGATCCGTCCGGTAGCTCCCGCCGAACTCGACGGCGAGCGCTGGCCTCTCCCGCGCGTCGACGATGAGGGCGTCACAAATCTTGCCCTGCTTGCGACCGAGCCGGAGCGTCTCCTCGCCTCGCCAACGCGTGGCCTGCTCGGGGTCGCCCGCGGCGAGCCTCACGTACAGGGCGGTCACGTGGAGGTCGTGGGTCGCCTGCAAGGGGTAGTCGAAGCGGCCCCCTGCCCCGCCGAAGAGGTGCACGGCCCGCCTGGTCGGGAGGTAGACGGTGGTCATCCGCGAAGGCTCGATCCAGCGCGCCTTGAGGCGGTAGCTCGCCCGGCCGAAGTCGGGCTCCGGTTCGCCGTGATTCCAGCGGAGGATCGGCTCGTCCAGGTCCAGCATCGGCGCGGCGAGGACGCGAGACGCGGCGAGCAGGCCCGCGTCCCCGAGCTTCCCCAGCCGCCGCCTGACGTAGGCCTCGGAGGAATCCCAGAGGCGGGCGACGAGCGGCGGGGTGATCAGCCGGAAGCGGCCGGTGAGCCCGAGGATCAAGTCCTCATCGCGCCCCGTGAGGAGCAACGGGCCTTGCTCACGAGGTCGGGCCGGGGGGGCTTGCATCGAACATGGC
>JBBSNJ010000868.1:0-1790 GCA_038232775.1 Thermomicrobiales bacterium | reverse complement strand
GGTTCGCGGGGGGCTCCGCCCGCGGGGGGGGGGGCGGCTCCGGTTGTGGGGGGTGGGGGGGGGGCCCCCAGGCGCGCGGGTCTGGAGTGGACCGTGCCCCTTCTCGATCGGTGCGGGGTGCCGGTTCCGCCCGCCTGCCCCGTCGATGTTCCCCGTAGCTCGACATGATCGGTGGTCCGAGCCGGCGACCAGTTGCCTCCCGGCGGGCTGCCCCGAAGGATTCCGCGCGCCCATGACCTCGACGCTGACCCCAACCAAGGACTCCGCCGCGGCGGTCGCCGAACCGATCACCAACCGACTGGCGCAGGCACCGATCCGTCCCCTGCTCGTCCCCCTCTGGCTCGGCGCAGAGCGGCGCGGCGCCGAGGAAGCGCCGGCGGCGCTGGACCGCGGGCTGCGCCGCCGCTGGGCGGTCCGGGAGCGGCCGGCGCTGCTCGCCCGCCTCGGACCGAGCGAGACGATCCCGGTCGCCTCCCCGACCGCGGCCGACCGCGGTCTCGATCGCCGCCGGCTCGCCTTCCTGCCCGCCGTCGCCGCCGCCGGGCGGCGGCTGGCCGAGGCAGTCGAGGGCGCGGTGCGCGACGGGGCGCTGGCCCTGTCGCTCGGCGGCGACCCCGCCCTCTCGGCCGGCCGCATCGCCGGCGCCGCCCGCGCCGCCGCCCCCGGCCGCCTCGGCGTCCTCTGGCTCGACACCCACCCCGACCTCAACACCCCGGAGACGAGCCCCAGCGGCCACCTCCACGGCATGGCCCTGGCCGCCCCGCTCGGGCTCGGCGCCGCCGCCCTGACCCAGCTCGCCGGGAGCGGGCCGGCGGTGCGGCCCGAGGACGTCTGCCTGCTCGGCGTGCGCGATCTCGACCCGGCCGAGCGCCGGTTGATCCGCGACCGCGGTCTCTGGACCCTGACCATGGAGGAATGGAGCGACGGTGGCCTGCTCGCCGGGCTGAACGCCGCCCTCGACCATCTGACCGGGCGCGGCGTCGCCGCCCTCCACCTCTCGTTCGACCTCGATCTGCTCGATCCGAAGCTGCTGCCCGGCACCGGCACCACCGTCGCCGGCGGTCTCACCTACCGCGAGGCGTCCCAGATCCTGCGCCGCCTCCGCGCTTGGGACGGCCCGATCCGCTCAGTCGATTGGGTCGAACTCAACCCCGCGCTCGATCCCTCCGGTTGGAGCACCGAGACCGCGACCGCCCTGCTCGCGACCCTGCTCGGGGAGACGATGCGTTAGCCGCCGCTTCCCTTCGGCGGGCTGCTCCGGCCGGGGCGGCGGACCCGAGGCTGCCGCAGGTGGAGGCGACGAGACGACAGCTCCCCCCCTTCCCCTGGGAGACGAGCGGACTCCCACGCCGTCGCCGGTCGGCCAGTGCTGCGACCAGCCGGGGCAGAAGGGTGCTCGCCCGGAATCTGCCGAAATCAAGGCGAATGATTCCGCTGTTGCCTCAGGGGCGCTCTCCCCTCCCCCGCGCCTGGGACAGGGGCTGCGACAGGGGGAAGGGGGCCGGGGGCGAGGACTTCTGTCCGAGAAGCGGAAGCCAGCACCCGAATTCCGTATCAAACGAACTTCGAGTAGTGACTTCGGCTACCCGGAGACATGCCCTCCCCCCCGGCCCCTCTCCCGTGCGCGGGAGAGGGGAGCTTGTCCTGCGCCCGCGAGCACTTCGGTTCAATCGCAGTCCATATCAGACCAAGACCGGGCGCCTCGGCGCTGCTGGCTGCGCCAGTCTCCGGCGCGGCATCCCTCGCCGGCCAAATCGACCCCGGCCCGCGTGGCGGTGCTTGCCGGGACC
>JBBSNJ010000867.1:0-1793 GCA_038232775.1 Thermomicrobiales bacterium | reverse complement strand
GGGGACGGTCGCGGTGGTGAGCGAGGTCGGGGAGGGGACGACTTTCACGGTCGATCTGCCGGCCGCCTCGGGCATCGCCTAGGTGGTTCATCAGGGCTCATTCGCCAGCCGGTTTCGGGGTAGGGGCGACGCGGGCGTCGCCCCTACCGGGCGATACCTCGTTGACGGACCACTAGGAGCCCCCCACAAGGTGCCACGGCCGAGCGGTCGCGGTTGGGGCCAGCGCGAGATCGACGATGAGCCCGCGGCCAAGCCGGCGGCGAGCTGAGAAGGAGACGAGACGGTGAGCGACCAGATGCGAGTGGAACGGACATCGTTGGCGACGATCGTGACGCGGTCGGCGCTGGCGGCGGCGGCCGGGTTGGCGCTGGTGGCGATGCCGGCGCCGACGCCGATGGCGGGGGCGGCGGCGCCGGCGGCGCTGGCGCGGCCGGGCGACGGCCGGGGGACGCCGCACGGCGAGCTGTTCGGGGAGGTGGCCGAACTGCTCGGGCTCTCGCCGATGGAGGTCGGGACGCGGCTTCGCGACGGTGAGAGCCTGGCCGAGATCGCCGCCGATCAGGGGGTCGGTCAGGAGGAGCTGACGGCGACGATCGAGGAGGCGATCAGCGACCTCCTCGACCGGGGCGCCGAGGCGGGGCGGTTGACCGCGATCGAGCGCGACGCGGGGGCAAAGATCGTGGCGGCGCGGGTCGACGATCTGATCGCGATGACGCCGGCCGACGCGCGAGCGGGGCGGATGCGCCCGCCGGCGGTGATCGCTGAGGTGGCGGATCTGCTCGGCTTGTCGCCGCGGGAGTTGGGGGAGCGGCTGCGCGGCGGGGAGAGTTTGGCCGAGATGGCAGAGGCGGAGGGGGTCGCCGAGGCGGAGGTGGTCGCGCTGATCGAGGCGGCGGCGCTGTCGCGGCTGGCGGAGATCGCGGCCCCGGCCGACCTGACCGAGGCCGAGCAGCGGGCGGTGGAAGCGCTCGTGGCCGAGCGGGTCGAGCGGCTGGTGGAGTTGGAGCCGACAGCGTTCCGGGGGCCGGGGGGCTGGGGGCACGACGATCGCTAAGGGAACCTGCCGGCACAAAGGAAGTCCCCGACAACCGCGCGCGACGGAAGAGGACACGCATATCGCCGAGTTCCTGGCTCGCAACACGGACTTTGCCTACCACCGCGCGGCCCTCCTGCGCGCTCGGACACTCTCCGCCGCGAGCCGGATTCGCGGGTCCGCACACGCTACCCCTCCCCCACCGGAGAGGAGGCAGGAAACACGCCGCGCGGTCGACGCGGGTCGCCGGAAGGAGCGGGGGGAACGAAGCAAGGCGCTCGGTGTTCGAATCGACCGCATTCTTGTCCACCGGCAAGACACGGGAGGAACCCCACTCCATGGACGCAGCACGGCTCGACAACCCCACCGAGACCCGGCCAGGGTCTACTGGCCGCCGCGGGTTCGCGAAGGGCGCGGCTGGCCTCGCCCTCGGCGCGCTGGCCTTCACCGGAGTGGCGCGGCACGGCGTCACGGCGCAGGTCGGCGCCGAGGACAACGAGAACGCGAACATCCTCGAAGTTCCCGGCGCGCGGCTCTCCTACGAGACCCGCGGCAGCGGCCCGCTCCTGCTCATGGTCCCCGGGGCCAATGGCGAGGCCGGCGCCTTCAGCATGGTGGCGGACCAGTTGGCGGCGGACTACACCGTGGCCACCTACGACCGACGCGGCTTTTCCCGGAGCCAACTCGATGGGCCGCAGGACTACGATCGCCGGCTCGAGACCGACGCCGACGATGTCCGGCGCTTGATCGAGCACGTGAG
>JBBSNJ010000866.1:0-1797 GCA_038232775.1 Thermomicrobiales bacterium | reverse complement strand
GAGGGCCGCCAGCGCCGTGGCGACGGGGCCGGGGTCGGTCCCCGCGATGGAGGACGCCAGGCCGGCGACGAACGCCTGCCCGATTCCGAGCGACCCGGCCGTCGTCCGCCCGCCGCCCCCGATGCCGCCGGCGGTCGCGCTCCCCAGGCCAGCGGAGAGGGCGGTTTGGACGAGGGTCGAGAGGGCGGTCTGGACGGGGGTCGCGTCGGCGGCGGCGACGCTGGCCGCCAGCCCCGAGATGACCTCGCCCCCGATTCCGCCCGCCGCTCGCGTCCCCCCACCGCCGATGCCCTCCGTCGCCGTCCCGGCCGCCGAAAAGGCGTCGGTCACGGCCGAAGAGAGCTTGACCCCGAGTTCCTGCGAGAGCTGCACGAGGTCTTGGCCGCCAACCTGCCCGGCGAGGAGCTCATCAACCTGCTGGCCGATGCTCGTTCCCGCACCCTTCAGCCCGGAACCGGTCCCCACCTTCGGCAGGGCGATGATCGCACCCTCGACCCCGCGCCCCGCGAGGTCGCCGACCGCCTCGGAAGTCGCCGCCGGCTGGACGCGCTTGATCCCGTCGGCGCTCCCCTCGTCGATGCCCGCCCCGAACACCGTCCCGGACGCCGTCGCCTGCCGCCGGTACTCGGCGAGGATGGCGTCCTCTTCCTCGGAGATACCGCCCCGCGCCGCCGCCAGGTGCGCCGCCCCGTACGTCCCGCCGAGGGCGAACACGAGTCCGGGTCGGCCGGACTCCATCGCCTCCTGGATAGCATCGGCCGACCCCGACATGATCTCGGCGCCGTACGTCCCGCCGGCATCGAACACCGTGGTCCGCAGCGCATCGATCACCTGCGACTCTTTGCCGGTGATGCCGTCTTTCCCCGCGGCCGTCACGACTTGCGCCCACGACCCGCCCAACTCCGCCGTCACCGCTGGTTCGCCGGCCTCAATCGCCTCCGCCACCGCCGGCGCCGCGCTGTCGATGAAGACTCCACCGATCGTCGTGCCCGCGGCCTCGCCGGCCTCGAACACCGGTCCCTGAAGAACATCACCGGTGGCGAGATTGCGAAGCGGTTCGACCACGGGACGGAACAAGTCGGGCGGATAACCAGCGGTGTAGTCCCCGGCCGCGATGCCCTCCACAATCCCATTGACAACGCGGAGACCGCCCTGCTCGCCGGCTTTGGCAGCGGTCGGCTCAAGCCGGTCGAAGTAGCCCTCGACCCCCTCGCTCAGCCGAGCCTCGGCCTCCGCCACGTTCGACGTGTCTTCCTTGAGACCGTCCGCGAAGGAACCGGGGATTTTGTCGACCCCGGCGTTGAACCCGCGCTCGATGGGTCCGGCGATGTTGACCGTCGCCCAGTCCTGCGCGTACTGCTCCACGACATCGCCGACACCGGAGATGCCCGCGAACAGCCCTTGCACGAACGCAATCAGCGCGTCGTTGATCGTCGACGTGTCCGCGCCCTCGCCCCCGACCGAGTCGAATCCGAGTCCGACCGCCGCCAGCACCGCCTTGGCGTACTTCTCGCCGATGGACTTCCCGAGGTCCTCCGCCCCGGCCACGAATTCCGGGGTCACCTCGGGCGTCTTGTAGTCCGCGATGGCGCCGAAGATAGCGGCCGTGATGCTCGCGGAATCGACGGTGATGTTCTCGCCGCTCGGCGCCTGGACCTCGATCTTCCAATCCGAGAAGTCTCGGGCTATCCCCTTGATGTCATCTACGGCAGCCGCGACTTTGCCTTGGACGGCATCAAACAGCCCCGACGCCACTTCCCCGATCTTCGGCAGACCGATATCGAGCGCCCAATCCTT
>JBBSNJ010000865.1:0-1801 GCA_038232775.1 Thermomicrobiales bacterium | reverse complement strand
GCGGGCCGCGCTGAAGTCGCTTGCTGTCGGGCGCCCGGCGAAGCCGGATCACCCGACGGGACGAGGGGTTCGCGGAGCGCCCCGCGTGCTCCCCTCTCTGTCTCCAGCGCCGTGCTCTCGGGGCGGGGCGGCAAGTTTGGCACCGGACGAGGAACGGGCGGCGTGGAACGGAGGAGGAGCGGGACGGAATGGAGGAGGCGAACCCACGAAGCCGGGCGCAGCTCGAAGGAGGACGGCGGAACGCCGCACCACGGGCCGAGCGGATCGCGACGACGGCGTTAGTCTTGGCGACGCTGCTGATCGCGCCCGGCAACGTCGCGGCGCGCCAGGCGGGGACCGGACCGGCCACCCCTGGACCGGAGTGCCGGGTGTCGGGGGCGACGCCGGAGGCGGACGGGGCGGACCGTCTGGCGGCCCCGGCGACGGAGGCGGAGTTGGCGATGATCGCGGCGGCGGCCGAGGGCGACCAGCGCACGGTCGAGCGGGTGTTGGCCGAGGGGGCGCGCGTCGACGCCCGCGACGGGCGGGGTCAGACGGCGCTGATCGTCGCCTCGTGGCGGAACGACCTCCCGCTCGCCTGCCGGTTGATCGCGGCCGGGGCCGACGTCAACGCCAAAGACGACACCGAGCAGAGCGCCTATCTGATCGCCACCTCGGAAGGGTATCTCGACCTGCTGCGGGCGACGCTGGCAGCGGGGGCGGACGTGCACTCCCTCGACAGCTTCCGGGGAACGGGGCTGATCCGGGCGGCGGAGCGCGGGCACGTCGCGGTGGTGGAGGAGCTGCTGGCGACGGCGATCGCGGTCGATCACGTCAACCGGCTCGGCCTGACGGCCTTGCTCGAAGCGATCATGTTCGGGGATGGGGGGCCGCGCCACACGGCGGTCGTGCGGCGGCTGATCGAAGCCGGCGCCGACCCCAACCTGGCGGACGGGTCCGGCGTCACCCCGTTGGCCCACGCCCGGAACCGGGGATTCGCCGAGATCGCGGCGATCCTGGAGGCGGCCGGCGGACGTTGAGCCGGGGCCGCCGATCCCCGGTTCGGGCTCGGCGGACACCGAGCGCGCCAGCGTCCGATCACGTTTGACGCGGCAGTGGGCGCCGGGTACCATTCGCTGCGGAGACGGCGGCAGCGCCGCGTCTCCGATCGGCGCACGAACCAGCGGCCCGCTCCGGGCCTGGTTCCCCCGATCCGGATTCGGTTCCGCGAAGGGACGTTCGTTGGACGCCGGTAGTCCCCATTTACCGACAACCCACGCGTCCCCGGCCGTCCCGGCCGAGCGTCTCCGCCCCTCCTAGCTCCGAGGGTCCGTCGCTCCCCGGTCGCGGCCGGGGCATCGCTCCCGGGTCCGGCGCCACCGGCTCGGGGGGAAGGGCGACAGACCGATGAAGGAGCTCCAGCAGCGACCGACTCAGGCCCAGCACCCCGTCCGCTACTACATCGTCAAGACCGAGCACGACGACCGGGCGGTCGTCCGCAGCGTGCCCGTCGCCCGCGCCCCCGCCCCGCCCGCCCCGTCGAAGGAGGCCCCCGCTGCCTCCCCAGCCGAGAGCGAGCGCGCCCCGGACCGGCGGCGCGATCCGCGGGGAGTGGGGCGCCTGATGCGGGCCGCGGCCTCGATCCGCCGCCACCCCTCCGGCCAATAATCGCGGTCCGGTTCCCGAGACGCGGGCGCTCGGCCGCGGCCTGGTACGCGGTTTGCATCGCTCCCCCGAACGAGGCGCGGCGGGCGCCGCGCCCCCCCCGGGGCGCGCCCGGGGGCGGGCCGCCCACGGGCCCGGAGCAACCAAGACCGCCGGG
>JBBSNJ010000864.1:0-1805 GCA_038232775.1 Thermomicrobiales bacterium | reverse complement strand
GGCGTCGCCCGGCCCGAAAGGGACCGGGCTGAAGCGACGAAGCCCCCTCAAGGGGGCTGATCCGAAGTCCGTATTGGGCCTCACCCCCGGCCCCGCTCTCGGTGCGCGGCAGCAGGAAATCTCGCCTTGGAGCCAAAGGGCGACGATCGAACCGGCTGCCGTTTTCAACGCACTTCGGTTGGATGATTCCGGCCCCGGCTGCTGGGCAGCCACCCCTGTCCTGTACACGTGGCAGGGGTTAGAGGATCGAGGGTGAGGGTGTCACGCCGGGGCAGCGGACCTGTTGGGTTCCTTTGATCCCGGAGGCAGCCCGGCTCGGGACTGGGAGGGCGGCACTACGCGCCGAGCTCGTCCCCAGCCCCCACCGCGAGGTCGAGGGGGGGCAACTCCAGTGTCCCCGGCCGCGTCGTGTCTTCGAGCGGCGGCGGGGCGCGATTGACCACGTGAACGGCGCGGGCACCAGCCTCGGTCAGGAGCCGACCGACCACGGCCGCCCGCCCCGGCGCGGTGACCAGGATCAGCGCGGCCGTGGTGCCGAGGTCGTCCGGCGAGATCGGGTTCGGGAAGCCCGCTCGCCGCAGTTGGCCGGCGAGCTCCCCCCGCGCGGGGTCGAGGACGCGGACGTGGGCGCCGAAGCCCCCACGGTGGGTGGCGACCAGCCCGTCGCTCAGCCGCTCGCGGGCGAAGACCCCGACCACCCCTTCGCCGGCCCCGTTGCCGAGGGTCGTCACCCGTTGCCTCTGCTTCGCCTTCTGCTGCGCCACGCCCGCCCCGCGCCCGTGTCCCGCCGATCAGGACGCCGAGTATGAACGAGCGCGGGCGTTGCCGCCAAGGCACACTGCCGGGCGGGTCGGGAGTGTGTCTGGCCCTAGCGGTCGGGCTCGAAGGTGCGGGAGGTTTGGGCGTCGGGCGCGGGGGTGCGGGAGACTTGGTCGGCCGGGGCAGCGGTGCGGGCAACCGGCTGAGCCGGCGCGGCGGCGCGGGCGACCGGCTGGGCCGGGGCGGCGTCGGTGATCGTCGATTCTTCGATCTCGACGACCTCGCGGCGGACGGTCCCCTGGTAGGGGACCCGCTCCGAGACGCGGCGGCGGGTGACGCGGATCTCCTCCCGCAGCATCAGCCGCTTCTCGGTGACGACGACCTCTTCGATCACCGGCACGATCAAGGTGTCCCCCTCGTTACGCGGGCCCGGCACGGCGTCGATCGCCCGGTTGATCGGCACCCGGACGACGTCGATCTCGTCGTGGTAGAGCTCGGTCGTCCCTTCGGCCGGGACCTCCTCGATCCGCTTCCGGATGCGGACGCGGCCGATCTCGATCGGGTGCGTCGTGGGGACCAGCACCTCCTCCCGTACCGGGACGAGGATGCGGTCGCCGACATCCTGGAGGGCGGTGATCCCGCTCTCCGCCGCCTCGCGCTCCGTCATCAACCGCAGACCGCCGGCGGCGGTGTCGACGACGACCACCGCGACCGGGATCTCGTACCGCTCCCCGGCTTCGTCGCGGACGATCAGGTTGGTCGCCTCGCCGGTCGCGGCGTCGGTCTCGACCCGTTCAACGGTGCCGGCGAAGCCGTCGCCGCCGCGCACCAGGGCGCCGACCGCGATATCCTGCCTGGCCAGCGGCTGGGGGGTCCGTTCGGTCCTCTCGGTCATGGTTGATACGCTCCCGTTGGCGGCCCGCGCCACGGCGCGGCCACGAGTGGGGGCGGGGGGCGCCCCGCCGCGTTGGGGGGGGGGCGGGAAAACCCCGCCACCGCCCCCGCCCCGGGCCCCCGGCACGGGGCCCGGGCCCCGGGTGGTGGGC
>JBBSNJ010000863.1:0-1808 GCA_038232775.1 Thermomicrobiales bacterium | reverse complement strand
GAGGCGGCGCCGGCGCCGCGCGCGGGTCGCCGGGTCCAGGGAGCGGCCCCGGCCGCCTCCCGCCGGCGGGCACCCCTGGTTGTCCCCGTTCCGCCATGCCGTCTATTATCTCCCCACCGCCTGGCCCCCGTCGGCCACGCCGTGGGTCGCCTCCTCGCCCGCGCCGCGCCGCGCGTCGCCCGCCAGCCGTGATCGGCGCCCCCCCGCCCCACCAGGAGTTCCGCCTTGCTGCGCGTCTTCGTCCAGTCGCTCAAGATCGTCACCATCGCCGCCGTCGCCCTCCTCGTCGGCGCCGGCGGGCTGCGCGTCTTCGACTACACGGTCGGCCGCTTCACCCCCGAGGGGGTCGGCGAGCCGGTCTCGGTGACGATCGCCGCCGACCAGAACGCCGACACCGTGGCCGACAACTTGGCCGAAGCCGGGCTCCTCCGCAACACGTTCTTCTTCACCACCCAACTCCAGGTGACCCGCAGCGAGTTCAAGCCCGGCACCTACCAGCTCCGCAAAGGGATGAGCGCCCAGCAGATCATCGACCGGATCACCACCGGCCAGACCGAGGTCGCCGCGGCCCCGGCCGCCGACGGGGACGCGCCCAAGGTCGAGGCCGGCGCCCTCGGCGCCGTCGCCGACACCTTCGAGATCACCGTCACCGAGGGGTGGCGGATCGCCCAGATCGCCGAGGAGTACGAGGCGCAGGGCGGCGAGGGCGGCGCGGCCGCCTGCTTGGCCGCCGTGGCCGACGTCGATCGCTCCCAGTACGACTTCCTCGCCTCCGTCCCGGAGGACGCGACCCTGGAGGGCTTCCTCTTCCCCGACACCTACACGTTCGTCGCCGACGAACCGGCTACCAACGTCGCCCAGATGCTCGACAACTTCGACGCCCAGGTGTCGGCCGAGTGGCGAGCGCGGGCCGACGAGATGGACGACCTCTACACTGTGCTCATGTTCGCCTCGCTCGTCGAGCGGGAGGCGCAGGACCCGGAGGAGCGCCCGACGATCGCCGGCGTCTACCTCAACCGCTACGCCGAGGGGTGGCGATTGGAGGCGGACCCGACCGTCCAGTACGCGATCGGCGAGCGCGACGGCGAGTGGTGGTCCACGCTGGACGAGGAGGACCTCTTCTACGAGAGCCCGTACAACACCTACCAGAACGACGGCCTCCCGCCCGGCCCGATCTGCAACCCCGGCGCTGCCTCGATCCAGGCCGTCCTCTTCCCGGCCGAGACCGACTACATGTACTTCGTCGCCAAGGGGGACGGCTCCGGCGAGCACGCCTTCGCGGTCACGAACGAGGAGCAGAACGCCAACATCAATCAGTATCGGGAGAACCTCGAAGCCGCCCGAGGCGGGTGAGTGACCGCCGCTGAGAAGCGCGACCGAGCGCGCCGCGCTCCAAGCCAACGGTGACCGACGACGTCGGGCCACGCACCCTCCTCCGCCTCGGTCTGATCGGCGAACCGGTCGCCCATTCGCTCTCGCCGGCCATCCAGCAGCCGGCCCTCGACGCCCTCGGCCTGCCCACCCGCTACGAGCTCTGGCCGACCCCCGCCGCCGGCCTGCCGGCCCGGGTCGCCGCCCTCCGCGCCCCGGACGCCCTCGGCGCCAACGTCACCGTCCCCCACAAGCTGGCGGTGATGCCGCTGCTCGACGAGGTCGCCCCCCTCGCCCGCCGCGCCGGCGCCGACAACACGATCGTCCACGGCGCCCGCGGCGGGCGCCTCCGCGGCGACACCACCGCCGTCCACGGCGTCGCCGCCGCCCTGGCCGAGGTCTGCCCCGACCCCGCTGCCCGCCGCCCGCTGGGGCTG
>JBBSNJ010000862.1:0-1827 GCA_038232775.1 Thermomicrobiales bacterium | reverse complement strand
TGCCGATGCCACCGGCCGAGCGACCGCCGCCGCCGATGCCCTCGCCGCCACCCGCCAGCCCGGCCGACAGCGCCCCGTTGACCAGCGCCGTCAGGGCCGCCGCGATCGGCGCGGGGTCCGTCCCCGCGATCTGCGCCGCCAGGCCCGAGACGAACGACGCCCCGATCCCGCCAGCGGCGCCCCCCCCGGCCCGGCCCCCCCCACCGATGCCGCCGGCGGCGCCGCCCCCGATGCCCGCCGCCAGCGCCGTGTTGACGAGGGTGGTCAGCGCCACCGACACCGGCGTCGGGTCCGTGCCGGCGATCTGGGCCGCTAGCCCGGCAACGAACGAGGTGCCGATACCGGCGGCCCCCGCGGTGGTCCGCCCCCCACCGCCGATGCCGCCCGCCGTCGCGCTGCCGAGCCCGCCCCGAGCGCGGCCTGGACCAGCGCCGAGAGCGCGGTCTGGACGGGAGTCGGGTCGGTGCCGGCGATGGACGACGCCAGCCCGGAAACGAAGGCAGTCCCGATGCCGGCCGCGCCGGCGGTCGTCCGTCCGCCCCCGCCGATACCGCCGGCAGTCGCGCTGCCGAGTCCGGCCGATAGCGCTGCCTGGACGAGGGCCGCCAGCGCCGTGGCGACGGGGCCGGGGTCGGTCCCCGCGATGGAGGACGCCAACCCGGCGACGAACGCCTGCCCGATCCCGAGCGCACCGGCCGTGGTCCGCCCGCCGCCGCCGATTCCACCTGCGGTGGCGCTCCCCAGGCCAGCGGAGAGGGCGGTCTGGACGAGGGTCGAGAGGGCGGTCTGGACGGGGGTCGCGTCGGCGGCGGCGACGCTGGCCGCCAGCCCCGAAATGACCTCGCCTCCGATGCCGCCCGCCGCCCGCGTCCCCCCGCCGCCGATAGCACCGCCGGTCGTCCCCGCTTCGGAGAACGCCTGCGTCACGGCCGAGGCCATCTTGACCCCGAGTTCCTGCGAGAGCTGCGTCAGGTCTTGGCCGCCGACTTCACCGGCCAGCAGTGCGTCGATGCTCTGGCCGATGCTCGACCCGGCCTGCTTCGCCCCGCCGGCTAGACCGCTGCCGGTCCCGACCTTCGGGAGCTGCTTCACCCCGAGCTCAACCGCCTTGTTGGTCGCCTCGCTGACGGCGCCGGCGGTGCCCGGCATCTGGACGCGCTTGATCTCCTGCCCCACGGTCGCATCGACGGCGAGACCCGTCGCCGTCCCGATGCCGGCGCCGTAGGTGCCGGTCTGAATGTCGTCGAGGACCCCCTGCTCGGCTTCGGTGATGCCCCCCCGCTGCGCCGCCACCAGCGCCTGCTCGTACGTCCCGCCGAGCGAGGCGGCGAGCCCCGGCCGTCCGGCCTCTACGGCGTCCGCGATGGCCTGGCCGATGAACCCCGTGCTCTGCGTCCCGATGGTCCCGCCCGATGCGAGTGTCTGGAGCCGGGCGGCGTTGATGATCTCCCCTTCGGCGCCGCTGATGCCGTCGACCTCGGCCGCCGCGACCACCTCCTCGAACGACCCCCCGACGCTCGTGACCAGCGCGGGGCTGCCGGCCTTGACCGCGTTCTGGACGCCGGTCGCGGTCTGCTCCATCGCGACGTTGCCGAGGCTCCCGCCGAGATCGAACGCCGGTCCCTGGATAGCGCGACCATCGACGTCCCCGAGACCCTTCTGGGTCGCGCCGACCAGGCCGTCGAACGTGCCCGGCGGGTAGCCCTTGGTGTAGTCGCCCGCGCCTAGCCCGGCGCCGAACCCCGACAGCATGTCCTCGGCCGCCAGGAGTCCGGCGCCCTTCCCCGCTCTCTCAAGCTCGGTGTTGACCTCGGCCAGCCGATCTTC
>JBBSNJ010000861.1:0-1828 GCA_038232775.1 Thermomicrobiales bacterium | reverse complement strand
GGGGCGCCGGCGCCGTCGCCAGAGCTGGCAGCAGCGGCGGCGCGTCAGGGCGAACACCCGCCGTCCCGCCCGGTGCCGATCCCCGCGCCGGAGCCGGGCCGGCGGCAGGAAGGGTCGGGGCGGGGGATTCGGTGGCCAGTGCCGCGGGCGGGGCCGGCGCCTCAGCGGAGTCAGCGGCGAAGTGGGGGAGGCGGTCGTTGGCGGCGCCCGGCGCCTGGGGCGCAGCGCCGGCGGGTGCCGCCGCGGGCTCCGCCGAAACAATGGCGACGGGGCGCACCTGCGCAGCGGGAGGCTGGGGCGCCAGGAGCTCGGCGATCAGCCTGTTAACCCGCTCGCGCAGATCCGAAGGGGCTGCGACCATGCCGGCGGCGCCGACGCCGAGTCCGGTGACGAAGAGCACCGGCAGCAGCCAGCGCCCGCCGCGCTTCGGCTTGGTACGACGCGTCCGCGCCGGAGCCACCAGCGGTTGCGGACGCGGCGGCGAGGCGGTAGGCAACTGTACGACGCGCGGATCCGGGGGCGGCGGGACCACCGGCGCGGCAGCCGGCCTCGCCTCCGGCCGCGCCGCCGCGCCACCGGGGCCGGCGGAGCGACCGGCGAGGGCGGCGTTCCGGCGGCCCCGCGCCTCGCGCAACCGCTCCTCGAGCGCCAGGGGATCGAACGGGTCGACGGGATGCGACCTCTCGCGGCCGGACGCTGCGCGGGACGACCAGGCCACGGGAGCCTGATGCGGGGGCGCTGCCATTTCGGAGACCGGCTCGAGGCGCGCCGGCCCTCTCTCCTCAACCGGAACCTCGTCCGGGCGATACCAATTCAACGCCACCCCATTACCCTTTCGGCTCCCACAACCGGGGACGACGATCTTCCGTGAAGAGCCTCTGCTCGTACGAGCCGCAGAACAGGAGACCGATTCCCGATCATTACCGAACAGGAACATTAACCTTTGGGTGCCGCCTGGTCAACCCGCGCGTCGGTGCGACCCAGGGGCTCTACGCCGGAGGTGGGATCCGGAGGCGGCGCGCGCCGAGCCAGGCGCGGTGGGCTATCCGTCGTTCTTGCCGCCCTTTGACTTCCCTTCCGACTTCCCACTGTCCTTCGACTTCGCTTCGGACTTGCCACTGTCTTCCGACGTCCCGCTGTCCTGCGACTTTGCTTCGGACTTGCCGTTGTCCTTCGACTTCCCGTCCGACTTGCCGCTCCCCGATTTGCCGCTGTCCTTGCCCTTGCCGCTCTCCCGGGATTTGCCGCTGTCCTTCGACCCACGACCTTCCTTGGACGTGCCGCTCTCTCGGGACGGTCCCGCAGCCTGCGTGCGGCCGCCGCCGCTGTCTTTGCCGTCGCTCGAGGATCTTGCGGCGTCCTTGGCCTTGCCCGCGTCCTTTGAGGTTCGGGAGTCCGCGGACCTGCCGCCGGCGGCGGCTTTCGCGGCGGGCGCAGACGCTCGATCGCTGTGGCCCGATCCCGAGGGTGGTGCCCGGCCGGCGCCGGTAGGCCGGGCGTCCCGCTTTAGTTCCCGAGTGGAAGCGGTGGGGGCGGAGGCGTTGCCGGGCGGCGAGGCCGCCGGCGGCGCCCGGGCTCCCGCCCCCGCCGCCGTCGGGCCACCGCCGCCGGACGCGGCGGCGCGTGGGGCGACAGGACCGCTCCCGGTGATCTGGCGGAAAGCCCGCACGACCGGCGCGGCGAGAGTATCGGCGGCCCGGCGCGCCTGCGCCGCGGCGGTGGCCGGGGCTGTCCTCCGGGCGCGGGTCTTTGCCGGCGCCGCGCCAGCGGCCTGTGTGGCGCTGCCGGCGAGCCAGACCTCGAGCCTGCCCGCCGCGGCCGCGCCGAG